>WJJU01000688.1 GCA_014729595.1 Chitinivibrionales bacterium | reverse complement strand
TGATGATCGGCATTCCCGCCATACAATATTGTGACCCGATTGTGACCCGGTTGGTTGCCGAAATAACACTATCGCAAATAATCCGGATGAAGCGTGTCCGGACGGCAGGCCGGGGATCCATGTCTACGGATACCGATGTGCCCGGCGGTATGTCAACCGTCAAGTGCAGAGAAGAAGCCTTATGCCAAAGGGCCGCGGCAACACCGGCGATGGTGAAATGCGCACGTCACTCAGTAACTAAAGTGTGGCCCGGGCATCGACTTGAGCCCGAGTGACCAGAAGGCTTTTGAGTCCTAAAGGCTCGGACCTTACCGCGTCGTTCGAGCTTATCCGCCCCATTGAGCACCGCGGCTCTCGGGCATTGGCGGGTAGCTTAACTTTGGTTTTTTTCGGATTTTCTCCCTCAATGCAGGCCAACGTATCACACCGTGTCTCGCCGGAATCGGTAAACCCGGGACCCTTCGCATTAAGGCTTTTGCGTTTCTTTGTCGCCGCGGATCAGAAGGAACCGCAGTCGGTGCAATGGTTGCGGTGAAGTGAAGTGCGTGTGTATACCGTCGGTGCGTAAGAACGTCAGGCCACCACAGTACCAAGCACTGACGAACCATGCTTTCGGATGGTGAATCTTGCCCCCCCCCGCCGGCCACATAGTACCACGAACAATCAAGTATATTTGATAGCACTCTTTCGGGGGAAGCGGATGAGTACGGCAGGCAGAAAAACGAGAATCATTCGACGTGTCAGGAAACTGACGCGGTTTTCGGTCGGTGCCGGCTACCTCGACACAAGAACATGGCGACGGCCTTCGGCTGAGGGCCTGTTGTGGAGCATGGTTAACAAGAGGCGACTTGCCGGCTACAAATTTCAGCGCGACCGCCGGGTTGGTGACGATGTCGTGCCGTATTACTGCGAAACCGCTAAGTTGGCCGTCGATGTTGAGCGCACGTCGAATCCCTTAAGGCGCAAAGAAGAAGATATGCGTGATGAACGACTCAGGAAGGCCGGGGTTCGGGTGATTCGCATTCCCGAAGAAATAATCCTACAGCGCCCCGAAAGTGCAAGAAATACCATCTTAGAAGAGCTACCCGTGGAGCAGACGTAAAGGTTTCCGACCGGTGCCTGCCTTTAGGGCTAGTCGGGTGTCCTACCGCGCCTTCCAACGTACTCCAAACCCAACCCTCTGGACCATCCAAGCACCGGATGATGTACTAATGCGGTCTGGGCCGAAAACGACGGCACAACGAAAGTAAGGCCGGCACTGAACATCAACGGGTCGGCCGAGAGCCCGGCCGATAAGGCGATCGTGCGGTGAAGCCGGATCTCTTGCCCAATGTAGAAGCCAAAGAAGGTCGGTTCGCCCGGTTCGATACTGAGGCACACCCCTTGAGCACCGAAACGATGGGCTGCGGTATGCATGCCTAACGTCAGCTTCGTGGGTGGAACAAAACCCGGCCGCGCGGCATCCTCGATCACGACATCTTCACACGATATGAACAATGAGGCCAACGACCAAGGAATCCACACCGAGGCACCAACCGTGACGAGAGCTTCACGCTCATCCCGGATACCCAAGAGGCCCGCTCGATAGCCCGACAGCTCCACGCTTGCCTTTGCAAACGGTATGACCGATGTTCCGACCGATAGATACCCCTTCTGCTCGAAGTAAATATTGAGCGCCGAAAAGTGTGTGTACGAGGCTTTGGCTGTTACATGATGGAAAAGGCTAAACCATCCTCCCGCCGCACCCTGGCGTATTTCGCGTTTTTGGTAGTTGTCCATATCGTCAAAATAGTCCACACCGCAGGCGGCGAAGCCGTAGAGTCCCGAATCGACCGGTAAGCAGGCGGGTACCCACGGTTGTCTTCCCTTAACGCCGCCTCCGGTAGCGATCGTACCGAAATTTTCCATGGCATAGCCCATGGGAAAGGGATCGTTGAGCACCGAGTGTGATCGATCGGCAAACAGGATCACAAAAATCAAGACAAAAAGAGGTCGGATGCCAAGTATATTCAGCGCCACAAAATCCCCTTTGTGCGTATCAGCTTTTTCGTATTTCCCGATGTTATTTCCGCCACCACAAAGAATGGCCCGACGGGGGCCGGGCGGTCCATACGAGTCTTACCGTTCCAATAGAGCTTCGCGGCAAGCGGCGAAGTGAAACGGTAGAGGATATCGCCGCTAAACCCGTAGACGGTTACGGTGGCTTGATCGGATGCCGGAAGTTGAAGTCTCAACACAAGTCGATCATCGC
>WJJU01000687.1 GCA_014729595.1 Chitinivibrionales bacterium | reverse complement strand
GTATTGTATACCCGGTAGCGATAATAAGGATTGCCGGGGGCGGGGTCCCAGTGAAGAGAACCCACAACCAAGGGTGCGTTCGCAACGTGTGCCCATTCTTCAACACGGCGTTTTATCTCTTCGCGACGCACCAAGTACGTAAACACACCACTTTCGGGCAATACAATAAGATCCGGATTCCGATCGCGGCTTTCCACGATGAGCGATCCGGTGACGGCGAGGCTTGTATCCAACGAGGCATTGGTCCAATGAAGCTGGTCGATGTTGCTTTGGATCAGCGCGACACGCGCGGTTTCCTCTGCGGGGGATCGACGCTGAAGCCTAAATGCACCCCAGAATGTCGCCAATACCAACAGAAGCAAAAATATGCCTAAATTGATCCATTTAGAATTCGATCCGCATTTCCCGAAAAAGCATTCAATCACCTCCCAAATCAAGACATTACCCAGGACAACCACATACGAAAGGCCCAACACGCCGCACACCGAGGCCAACTGAGCACTCGCAAGGTAGGGCACGAATACATAACCCAAATGGGTCCACGGAAATGCAATTTCGCCTATGCCCCGGCCATACTCAATCAAAACCCAGAGGGCCGGGAAAAGAATAACATAGAGGCGCGGAAACACCTTCCTGGACACTCTGAATGCTACACCGGCCAGGAGATAATAGAGACCGATTATGAGCGTAGCCAAACCCAACCCAAGGAGGATAAGATGGTGCTGCCCTTCAGGAGCAACATTGCCGATCCAATAAAATTGTGATATCGAGGCGCCTATACCGTACAGATAAGCATGGAATAACGCCCGACGTCTATTAGAGCCGGCGGCGAAAGCCATGAGCGGTACAACCACGCCAAACCCTAAAAGTGGAAAGACCGCCAAAAGCGGGTGCGTCTGGTGATTAAACGGAGGCAAGCAAAGTGAGTATAGGAGTCCCAGCGCCAACGGCAACCACCATCGGTTACCCCGTTGGTACCATTGGATTAACTTGTCTACTGCATTTGCCGATGGAGTCATAGCTCTGTCTTGATGGAATGCGCCGCCCCATGCTTACGCATACGCCGTAGGACGACAAGCATTCGGTATTATCGTTTCAGTTTAATTTCCCCGGGTTACTGTCGCGCCCTCTAAAAAGCATCGCTAAACTTCCGCTATAGCCACCCGGCGTCGAGCGGATAACACTGCCTCCTTCAGCCCGCATCGATATATCGCCGAGGATATGCCCGGTTGGCTTTCACCGCTTGACCGCCCATCACGCGGGCTCTCAAGTCGCCTTCCTCGGCAATTCCACATCTCGCTCGGGCTTTGTGCGACACAAGAGTTTCAAGATGCTTTCTCAGTGCCGCCACACGGCCATTGAACCGTCATTGAACCGTCAAAGTACAATGCACTGCACGAGTGCGCTACCGAATTGTACCCGTAAATATAGGTGATTGTAGGAAACAAGGGATCGGAGAAGAGAGCCTGATGATTCCGCCGGCTTCCCATGGTAAAATTCGGCGAAAGCAAACTTCGATCACCATGCGCCTTCTCTGATTTTTTCGTCTTTAGGCACCCCCGCCGGTAACAAGCTCCAATAAGGAATCAGCCCTTACCTCGAAAAAAGCACAGCCCTGTTCATGAACCATTTCGGTCTCTCTTTAACTTTTAGACCGGCTTTCTCCCCCACCGCTACCGTCTCTTCAAATGATTCCGCGGTCACATGAAACGGCGGCTCAACCACAAGCATTCGCCCGTTTGTCCTCAGATAATTTCTCAGTTCGCCGAAAAAAGCATCTCTGTCGACAAGCTCATGCACCATGTAAAACGCCAATGCGAAATCGATATCGCGGTCCAAGCCAACAAGCGTGTTTGATATGCAGAGGCGAAGCTCGATTCGATCCGCGCTTCCTTTTTTTTCCGCATTGCGACGAACAATCTCGAGCATCGCTTGCTGAATATCAAAAGCAAGAACTTTTCCGGATCCACCGACCATCTCCGCCATTGGAACCGTGAAAAAGCCTGGTCCGCATCCAAAATCGGCAACGGTATCACCTTCCTTGATGAACCTGCCGACAAAGCGTTCCGGGTTCTGAAGAAGCTTACGAGCCCAATTATTGAGCCATTTTGCATGCTCCGCCGAACAAACATGTTGATGAGCACCCATGATCCCTCCCGATAGTTTAGCCGCTAAACATTTAAAGAAAAAAAGCAAACAACGAAAAATTATTCCCCACCGATCATCTCATCTACAAATTCCTCAATGATTCGATTAGTCTCCAAGTACTCCATAATGCGCCGGTTGGTTATGCCTTTTATGCGCTTTAGAATAGAATGATTGAGCCAATGATGGAACTCTCTATGTCCTCGGCAAGCGATTCGGCCTTTTTCGGTGAGCTTGAACAATACCGTACGATCATCACGCGGATCGCGATATTTGGCAAGGAGTTTTTTCGATTCCAGGCGTGATACCGTTTGTGATACCGCCCCTTTAGTCACCCCGATTATGCCGGCCAGTTCGGTTACCCCATAATCAGGATTTTCCCCCATCACATCGAGCATGTGAATTTCGGAGGGATACAGCTTTTCTCCGATCCCAAAATCGCGTGGTTGTCCATGAACGGCGGCGAACTTATTTACTAAGCGCAAAAACTGCTCAGAAACCTCAAAAACAAGCCGTTCTCGTTCTCCCGAATATTCTCCCAAGTTCCTCATCATAACCCCATGGGCAATTCCCGCCGCCAACAACGCAAATACGGCTCTCGCTCATTCACCACCATGATTATCAGCACACGCCTTCATTCTCTCCACGGCCGACTCGCGGTATGAGAAAAATTTGTTTAGAGACTAAACCAAAGTATACTATTTTCTTCCCTGAGATGCAAGTACCCTAGCCGCCTATTTTCCAGTAAGCGCTTGAGCTGAAGCTTGCCGGGTGTTCGCTCCGGCGGTTTTAATAGTATATGTAGCGTGTGTGGGTAGCGTGTGTGGTGATTGCCCCACCTAAACTTCTCCGGCAAACCAACCCGGGAGCGTTACGAACAGGAACACGACCGTGTAGGCTACGGTTTGAAAAATTAAGCTTGTCACAGTTTCTCCGAATGAGTGCAGGGGAAAAGTGGCACACTGCAAGATAGTGTAACCCCTTTCACCGTCGACACATTCCCTACGCGTCCGCCGGTTCTCATCAAGCCACGCTTGGTTGAAGTTCTCACCGGCCATGGCTGATTGGTGTACCGAAGTGTAATCACTCATTTTTATAATCCTTCCGCTTGATACATCCCGAGCAGCGAATGACCTTGTTTGGCTCCCTGGTGAATGCTAATGCCACTATTGGAATCAGGCTTTTCACTCTGCCTTTTAATTGTAGGCGATATTGGATCCAACGTCAAGCCCGCGACTCGCATTCTTTCATTTAAATCTTTGCCGTCAAAGCCGTTACTCCAATTGAAACAGCACTCAGGCCCTCCGTTGTGCGGTCGCCCGTGAAGCAAATTCGTTCAGAGTCGCTTGGCCTACTAAAATGCTCCGGCGAGTCGACCAAGAGTACTTCCCAAAGTTTAACTCGCCCGTATGACACCAGCCTCGTTCCAGCATTGTTAATCCGGCATCTTAGGGCAAGTGGCGGTCACGAAACTGGAGCGACCGGAGGTGAAGTGTCCATAGGATCGCGCACACGACATCTTACAGCGCTTGAGTTGAGAGCATCCCCTTCAACCGCCCCCGGGGCGGCACAGGATTAGCCAGTCAAATGCAAATGTTGAACAGTTTTTCCGGACACTTCCGTCCAAATGTACAAAATTCTATGCACACTTATGATGAATCCGCATGTTCACGACCAAGCACGTGAACTACAATACATTGTCCTACCTTAACTGAAGTTGTTGGCATTAGTTTTGATACCTAAGCGTTTTTCACATAACATAATCAAGGAGGCCGGTATGAAATTCACCGCATGTGCCACGGCAATACTGATGGGAGCCGGATTAATGGCGAACCTTACGGCCGGCGATGCCTGCTGTCCCAAGGGGGGCAAAAAACCAATGAAGAGGCAGACCTCGCTCGAGGCAATCAAGGTTGGCCCGGCATTCAAATCTAAGGAGGAGAAGCTTTCGTATTACAGGGGTATCTACAGCGACATCTCGCACAAGGAGTTGCTCAAGTTGATCGAGAAAAGCTCCGCGGTAATTATCGATGTGAACCGCCCGGCGGACTACCAAAAGGCTCATGTGACCGGAGCCGTCAACTTCTACGATGTACAAACCCTTGCGGACGCGCTCCCCGAAGATAAGAGCACGCCGGTAATTGCCTACTGCGGAGGTCCCAAATGCGGCGCATGGATCGAGGCCGCCCGGTTTTTGACCGCACAAGGATATACCAATGTGAAACATTACAGCGCGGGCATAAAAGGTTGGTTGGCTAATACCGGTAAAAACAAAGGCCAAAACAAGAGTCTCTGATGCTTGGTGCCAACCGAAAGAACTGATGTGCTTCGGGGCGCCGGGCGAAAGGTGGGATTTGATTGTAATTTCGAAATTCTATTCGGCGGACCTTCAGGAGCGTAGCCGCCGGGCGATGCCGTGAAAGCTCGTAAGCGAGCACGGAATGCGCCCCGGGGAGGCTCGTACCGAAATGGTGCGAGTATGCCACATCCCGCCGACATGGTAAACGATATACCCTGATCCCGTCGGCGGGACGAAGGGAGGGGCGACAAAATAGTTGTAGCCTTGCAGTTGGCGTGACTCAGAGCCCACGGAGGCGCGCAGAGCACGGCGAAGCAATCCGAGAAAGGGGCCAAGCGGAACGCAAGACAAGATTAGAGGCTTAGCGCGGTACGGAACATTTAAGAATGCTCACCTACGAGAGGTGACATGCCGCTTGCACGTTGATACCCCCCCCGAACATGCCCTCCCCTATAAGAGACGCAACCGAGCCGGCACGCTCCCAATGAGGGACACAATGTGTCTAAGATGCCCAGTATTCCGTATGGCCTCTGATGCATCCGGGTGAGAATTGCGTTTCTTAAGGTATTGGTTCATCGAAGACCGAAAGCGAAAAAAAAAAGCATTATGCCCACCGGACTCCGGAACAAGCCCGGCGTCGGAGTGACGGATATCGGGATTTCACCCGATTTTGGCGTAACCCCTTCCCCGCATAAGCTCGAACTAAAACAGGAAAGTAAAGGAGAAAATCTTCCTTTACGGATCGACGAATCACGAACGTAGCTACCGAGCTTAAGCAACTTAACGATCATTAGCCTCCCGGCGCAGACAATTGCCGTCAAAACACCACTCAAGCAGGGACCATCGGGCATTGCGGTGTCTTCGGACGTTACGCGTCTTTATGTGACCTGTTCGGGGGAGGTAAATACAAGCGTTTGATTTACGTTATCGACGCGGCTTCCCACTCGATACTTAAAACATACGAGGGCGGCTACGGCTGCATAGCCCCGGTTCTCAGCACTGACGACACGAAACTGTTTGTCTGCAATCGCTTAGATGACAACGTGTGGGTCCTTGATGCTTCGACGGTGGGTCAGATCGACGCAATACCGGTTCCACTCGAACCGTACGCCGCCGCGCTTAGACCTCTGGGCGAATATGTTGGTGGTTACCAATAACCTTCCCGAGGAACCCTCCAACGTCGACACCGTTACCTGCGAAGTTTCGCGGATAAGTACCGCTACGCACAAAATAATCACCAATGTAGAATTGGAAAACGGCAGGCATACCCTTGCCGGGACGTGCATTTCGCCCGACGGAAAACACGCTTTCGTAACCGAGGTACTTGGACGATTCCACATTACGACGGATAAAATCGAGCAGGGCTGGATCCATTCCAACGAGCCGGCGGTAATAGACCTGAACGCTCGAGAGTTGAAAAATACCGTTATTCTGGACGACATCTCGCGCGGCGCCGAAAATCCGCAAAAAATCACCTGTTCCGCCGATGGACAAAAGCTGCCCGTGCCATTTCCGGTACTCACGAATTGATTGCCATAGATCTTCCCGGAATGATCGAAAAGGTCGCAACAGCCCAGAATGTCGAGCACGATTTCACCTTTCCCTAAGGTCTCAAAGAGTGAATTGCGCTTTAAGGCAAGGGTACGCGCGAGGTTGTCTCAATAGAATCAAAAGTCTATCTGAGCCAATACTTTTCGGACAGTATCGCGGTGGTTGACCTTTCCAAAACGATACCGTCGGTCTCGGCATTCGCTCTCGGGCCGGTGGTCCCCATGACCGAAGCCCGCTACGGTGAGCTGCTTTTCCATCATGCATCCATCTGTTTTCAGAACCGGCAATCGTGCCATTTTTGCTCCCCCTTCGGCCGCTCGAACGCACCCACCTGGGATCTTGAGAATGACGGACGTGGTAATCCAATGGATGTAAAAACCCTCTTAATTGCCAATTACACTCCCCCGGCTATGCCTCACGACATTCGTCAGGATTATTCCGTTGCCGTGCATGTCGGCTTTCAATTCATATTATTTGTCGACACGGAAGAAGAAAAGGCCGAGGCCGTTGAGTGCTATATCGAAGGGATGCGCCCCGCAGAGAGTCCGCACTTGGTTAACGGGGAGCCTTCCGGGGCCGCTCTTCGTGGTAAGGAACTGTTCTTTAGGACAATCTTTCGTGCGACCAATGTCATCCGGAGCCCTTTTTTATACCGACCTGGAAGATCACGATGTAGTGTGCGTGAATCATACGATTTGGGTAGCCGATTCGATACGCCGGCTTTAATTGAATGCCGGCGAACCGTTCCCTATCTCTACAGCGGCAAGTACACGACACTACGCGAGCTTTTCGCCGAAGGAAAGCATGGGGTAATCTCGCGCCTCACCGACCAAGAGATCGACGATTTGTGCCCGTTTCTTCTTCCATTAGAGGCAATACATTTGCTCCTCCCCCCTCTCCTTCCAGAAAAAGAATTGTTTTCACCATCGACATACACACCTTGCCGACGCCGCAAAGCGAAAGGTTATATGCAGCACCTGCGGAGAAACGATATAATATGTAATAACTCGCTCGGAAGTATTCTTTAGTCGAGATCTTCAAGCCGATTTGATTCGGCAAATTTTGCATAATCAACCCGCGGACGGCTTGGCGCAAAAGCATATACAAAATTGGTTGCCGTCGTCGAACGGCTCCCATCGATCGGAGGAACGCTTAATGTACGCTGCCGAAATGCAGACTGATAGTCCATGCCTCTCATGTTTTGCTACCGATATTGGCACAACAAAATGTCATATTGCGGTCCAGGGACACGGAGAGAGTTTTGTCGATGCGCTGGCCGATATCCTTAATAGCTACAAACAAACTCTCGCGGATCATGGCTTGAGCCCCGACACCGCAGCATTCAGTCGCATATACGTCAGTGATGCCGCGAATCAAATAGCGCCGCTCAAGGGCTCCGAACTGTATCGAGTCCTTTCATCCGGGGCGGTTTCAGTTGTGGAACAGCCGCCGCTTGGGAATGCGCCGCTTGCCGTTGTGTCGTACCACATTTCGACCGCAAATGGCCAAAGCAGTCGCATCGTACCCAATGAGGATCCCATCGGCCGGCGTAACGGGGCACTTTACAAGGGTGCACATTATTCGATGCTCTGGACGGCGGGATACGACGGTCGCGGGGCGTTCGACTCGGCTGTTCAATCCAGGGAAGTATTAACCGCCGTCGAGAATCGCCTGCATTACCACGGCATGAACATTTTCGACAATCTTCTCCGTACCTGGATATATGTCCGCGATATCGATAATCACTACAAAGGTATGGTTGAGTCACGCAAAGCATTCTTTGAAGAGCGGAATCTGAATCCCGACACGCATTACGTGGCCAGCACGGGGATTGAGGGGTGTGGTACGGAGGTGGGTTCACTGGTGACGGTTGACGCCTTGGCGATGGCGGGGCTTGCTCCCGAGCAGATTGTGCGCATGGAAGCGCTCGAGAATCTGTCCCCCACCATCAAATATGGCGTAACGTTTGAACGCGGCACCCGGGTCAGGTTCGGTGACCGCTCGCATCTCTACGTCTCAGGGACGGCCAGCCTAGACAAAGAAGGAAAGGTTCTTCATGAGGGCAATGTCGGAAAACAGGCGAATCGCACCCTGGATAATATTCAGGCACTCCTGGCGCCTCATGGAGCACGATTGAGCGACATGAAACACCTGCTGGTCTATCTTCGTGATTTTCATGACCTTCGCGCCGTCCAAAATGCGGTTTCGACACGCATGCCGACTTCGATACCCACTATATTTCTTAAAGGCGCCGTCTGCCGCCCGACTTGGCTTGTCGAAATGGAGGGTACGGCGATTATCCCGGACGAGAACGCTTTTCCGCCGTTTATCTGAAGGGGCCGTCAGCGAAACCCGCGAATACGATACAGTGCTTCGTTTCCGTCGAACCATGCACCCCGCGCTATTACCAATGCCGTTGGGAATATTGTAATGAAGCGTATTCGCATAATGATAAAAAACCTTTCCTCGCCTAAGCTCACGGTTTGGGCGCTTCTCTCAATGGCGGTAATTGTCGTTTGGGGCACGCTCTATCAGCTCGAGTACGGTATATATCTTGAAATCAAAATCATTTTTTCTTCATGGTTTTTCCTCGCGGGTGAAATTTTTCCTGTTCCCGTCCTCAACACAGTCGCGGCCGTGCACATAATCAATCTCATTGCCGCTCTTGCCGTCCGCACTCCGCTTCGGGTGAGCACATTGGGTCTTATGCTGACACACACCGGCATTTTGGCGCATTTAATCGGAGTAGCCGTAGCAGCTTCGGGCTACAAAGCATTGTCCCTGTCACTGGCGGAAGGTGAATCGAGCACGAATGCGGCCGTTCCGGGAAAATGGGAAATTGCGGTCGGGCCCACTAGTACTGCGGCCCGATCGGAAGTTTTCCCTTTCTCCCGGCTCGATACTGGTGAACGGATCAAACACCATGATGGTACTCCTCTTGTAATTACCAAGGTTTTTGAACACTGCGACCTCGAAATAGGCACCGACAATTCCATTCAATCGCTTGTTCCACGACGACCCAATCCCGACCCGTCGAAAAACGTTCCCGGAGCACGAGTTACTATCGATCGTAAGGGACCAGTTCTCCTGTATGGAGCGGCCCAATACCCCGCCGCGGTCAAGACACCGTCCGGCGCCCACCTGCTTTCACTTCGTCAACACCACGTTCCCCCGCCGCTAACGGTTAAGCTTCTCGATTTCACCAAAAAAAATTCGAGGTACCGGCATGGCTCGAGATTATGCCGGCCGCCTGCCGGCGCAGGGTGATACCATGGGTATGCTCAGCGCGGTGCTCGACAACACCTTCCGGCTCACTACACACCTCATTACCATTTCGCTCAACTACGCGGGATGCTTGGGCGTGGGAATCGCGGCACATGTCTATATCGCCAACAGAGCGTTCGGCTCAAACAAGCCAATGCTCGCGAATTTTGACGGATAGGCATACGGCGTACTTGCTTTCGGCTTCTTGTTTACCGTAGCGGGAACAGTCATCGATAGCATGTGGGCCGATCAATCATGGAGGCGCTTTTGGGCCTGGGACCCGAAGGAAAATGGGGCGCTGCCTATCACTCTCTGGTGCGGCGCAATCTTTCACGCACGATCAAACCGGATGATTCGTGAAACCGGCACCGCCGTCGGCGTGATAATCGGCCCGTTTCTCGTAATTCTCGCCTGGGTCGGCGTCAATCTTTTGGGAATCGGCCTGCATTCATCCAGGTTTACCTCTCAGGGCGCCCAGAGTCTTTTGATAGTCGGCGTCTTTGAACTACTGTTCTTGGCGATATTCGTACCGTTGGGCTTGCGAAGGGAGCGCTCATGATTGGAATATCGAAGCTGTATTGCGGTACCGTTGAGCCGTCGGACGTCATTCGCTACGGCCGCTCGAGACATTGAAATATACTATGTCTGCGCGGATAACGATATCGCCTACAATTGGCTCGGCGGCTACCTTGCGGACTATCACAATATTTCAAGAAGTGCCTTGCACAAGGTCGTGAGCAACTATCGGTGCACCGCGGCGGTACGGCATCTTTTCCAGGTCGCCGCGGGTACGGAGTCAATGTTTTTCCGAGAACATGAAATCTTGGGACAGATTCGCGAGGCCTACTATCATTGCTTTTCGTGTGATGTCACCCACTCCCATCTTAACCGATTGTTTCAACAGGCACTCGCAACCGGAAAACAGGTTAAGACTCTTACGAACATAGGCGGAGGCCGTGCTTCCATTGCCTCAATCGCCCTTGCTCGCATAAACCAATCGGCCGGCGAACTCTCAGGCAAACGAATCCTGGTGATCGGCGCCGGCCCCGGAGAACCGGGGCTGTTTACAGCGCTTGGCCAAGCGACACTCAAGCGCTGTGATGTCGTCGTGTTCGATGCATTAGTCAACATGGCACTCATTGGTCGACTTTCGGACCGCGTGCGCCGCATCTATGTCGGAAAGCGCCCCGGTCAACCGTCCACGCGTCAAGAAGACATTAATCATCTACTCGAACAAGAAGCGAAAAAGGGGTATACGGTGGCTCGTCTGAAGGGCGGCGATCCGTTCGTGCTTGGCCGAGGAAGCGAAGAAATTGAGTATCTTGGCCGGTGCGGTATTCGCTACGAGATTATCCCCGGCGTCACGTCCGCCCTCACGGCGCCGGCGTGGGCCGAATACCCGTAACACACCGAACGCTTTCTCGATCGTTCGCCGCCGTAACGGGCCGGCTTGCCCACAATGAACCGGCAGAGAATCTTTCTCTTCCCGACGCCGACACTCTAATCTTTCTTATGGCCGTAAAAACGCTCCCGAAACTAGTTGCGCGAATTGTTTCCGAAAAGCGGTTCGCGCCCGACACGCCGGCCGCGCTTATTCAAAACGGCACCCTACCCAATCAGCGTGTCGTCGTCGGCCCCCTTAACACTATCGTAAAACTTAAGGAACAACGTCGCGTGGAGCATCCCGCCGTACTGGTAGTCGGCCAAACCGCCGCTTTCGCAGCCAACCACGAGGGGCGTAAACCATTGCCATTTGCCGGGATACGAACCGTGGTGCTGAGAACGCCGGAACAATCCGGTAAATTGACGGATCTATTGTCCGACCTCGTTGCAACGGTCATACTCTATCCAATAATAAAAATCGAACCACGCACCGAAGAACCTGGGCGTATCGAACGGAAATGGCTGGAGTCTTTCACATCCTTCATTTTCACCAGCCCAAACGGCGCGGGCATATTTATGCAGTCCCTTTTTGAAAAGGGCATCGATTCACGGATTATGTGCGAAAAAACGTTGTATGCGATCGGTTCGGCCATGGGGCATGCACTTGAGCACTTCGGCATTATCCCGGACGGCCTACCCGACCGCTATGTCGCCGAGGGTCTTCTCGATATAATTCCGACCAGGCTGCACGATCGGCGAATCTGCATACCCCGCGCCGCGAAAGCCAGAGACGTACTTCCCAACAAGCTTAAGGAACGTGGTGCGATAATTCGCGTACTTCCGGTATACGACACGGTGGCGAACGACCTTGATCACCGCCCGATCGAGAACGACGATTTCGTGTTGTTCACCAGTTCATCAACCGTTGATTGTTTCTACAAACGCGCCGAATGCGCCTCCAAGTCGATAGTTCCCTGCTGTATGGGGCCCGTCACCGCCCAATCGCTGGAAAGCCATTATCACGGCGAAACCGCCGTCGCACCGAACGCAACGGTCGAAGCGCTTGTCGATACGGTAACGGTTCGGGCAAACGAGATTCGCTCACAAAAAGGAAATACCCTATGACCGATCTTGAACGCTCACTGCTCAACATCGTGCAACATGATTTCCCCCTTGAGCGGCGCCCGTTTTTGACAATAGCACGGCGGTTGAACATCTCGGAATCGCTTTGCATCACTATGCTCGACGAGTTGAGGCGGCGCGGCATACTGCGCGATATCCGGCCGGTATTGTCCTGGAATACCTTGGGCCTTTCAACGATACTCGTCGGCGCCAAGATCGCCCCGCCGTACATGGATACGATTGCCGAAGAAATTAACCAAATCGAGGGCGTCACTCACAACTATGAGCGGGAGGGTGCCTTCGACCTTTGGTTCAGCTCATTTACGAAAAAACTGATTATAAACAACAAATTCTCGCGGATATTCGGGCTATGACGGGGGTAATCGACCTTCGTGAATTTCCCGCCGAAAAAACGTATACCATAGGACTGGTGTTGCATGTCTGAGCATAGTGAACGCGAGCAGACGATGGTACTTCAAGAACCGCTGCCGCTCCGCCAATACCCCTTCGACTCTTACGCTGAACGGTTGGGGATGGATCCGGAAACCTTGATCCAAGAAATTAAGGAATTACGGGAATCCGGCGTCATTGGCCGAGTTGTGGGTATTGTCAAGCATGATCGGGCGGAATTCGTTCGCAACGCGATAGTTGCTTTCGAAGTGGACATGGGGCGGTGTGACCAAGCGGGTGAGCGGCTTGCCGCCCTCTCGTATGTATCCCACTACTACAAAAGGAGTACATATCAGGACTGACATTACAATCTGTACGCCCTGATGCACGCACAAACCGATGCGGCATTCGAGCGGCAATTATCGGCAATGTGCGCGCTGGTGCCCTACAAATCAAAAGCGGCGCTGCCTACAAAGCGGGAATTCAAAAAAAGTCAATATCGACTCAATGCGTATCGAACCCGTAATGACAACCGAGGGGTTCAGAAAAATCGCGGATTGCGACATAGAGCTTTCGGCAATAACATTCGAAATCAGGGCCATCGTTTTTTTTTGCACCGTCGCTTTCGTTGCATCCAACCCCGCAACTCCCCGCCTACGCCCGCGAGAAGCGCCTCGGTGACAAGGGAAACGTCCCGAAAGCGGCGTGGGGGTACGGCTTTTGAGGTACTCTTTATGCGGCGTTTTCTCCGCCGTAAACATAATCCCGACGCCTACACGACAAAGCGGTGTCGGCGCCGCGCGATGCTTCGCCCCTTTGATGGGCCGGTGCGCGGGAATCGACACTTACCGGATTAGCCCCCGCCTCCGATGAAGAGACCGAGGCGTTGACAGTATACTTAAGCGTCGATTCCTCTTCATTCGATGAAGCTTCGACCGTTTCGGTACTACTAGTGAAGATGATTGAAATCTTGGTATTTCGTCCATTGAAATATACCGTTCCACTCAGCTCGTCCCCCAGCGCAATATTCTCGCCGGTTAAACCGTCAGGGATAACGACTATAGTTGTATAGGAATACACCCCATGCTTGATGCCGCGAATAGTAGCCGTACCGCCGGCGGCTTCGAGTTCTATTACTTCACCGCGAAAATGGAACTTAATATCGGTGAAAGCAAGGTTCTCGAGAATGACCCTATTATTGTTCTCCATACAGCCGATCATAGCGGAAGCAAGAAGCGGAAATAGATATAGCGCCCATTTCGCGAGTCGCATTCGAATATCTTCGGTTTCCTTCATGATGATGAACCTATTGGTAAGTTAACTTTGCAAGATCGAATCTCCAGGCGCCGGACGGGTGGCCGACGGTTATTTCAATCTCAGCGGTCGTGGTAAAGCCCCGTTTCAAGGTTTTTTCAAAGTTAAAAACACTATTCGCCGTCGAGGAAGATTCTATTTGCATACCCACCTCGTCACCCGTCTCCACGCTCACAAGCTTGATTTCACCGTCTTCGATTCCCACATTGACTCCATGGACACTTTCCTGTATAGTCTGGGCGATGTTCCGAAGAGTCGTATCGGCTTGGGTAAAGGTAACAGTATCGGCGGAAACCAAGGTGGAATCATGGTAGAAGTCGATCCTCAGCCGGGTCCCGTCCGTACCTCGCTTTTCCTCACCGATTGCCTTAAATCCCAGCCCCGCGGCAACAGACCCTTCGCCGGGAAGTATTTGGAGCGTCGCCGTACTCCTTGCATCGTGAGTTCTGATTTCAAAGCCGCCGGAGGTATCCTGGTGCCCCCACGAGGATGCCGAAATGGTGGGGACAACCTTTTCGATTCTTGACGCAATAGCCTGGCGGGTTGTATCGGTAGGCTCGAAAATAACTTTGTATGAGCTATCGTTAACCATCAAAATCAATACTGAATCGGCGCCGTCATCGAAATGGAAGCGGTGATTATCGGTGTGTGCAATCAAGACGGCGGGGCTTGGGGCGAGCGGTCGAATATCCTTACCGGCTATGCGCGACCTAAGGACGGCACCGGTAGAGCGCCGACTTTCGTAGTCGTCATCGATAAGTTCCAACTCATACACCTGAAAATGATCCAGCGCATCGGGGATGATTGGTAGATTGGACTTCAGTTCTATACCTTCTAAAGACACTTCCCCCTTTACCGTCGTTCCACCAACCAACGGATTGCCGTTAACATCGGTAAGAAAACACCTTATGGTAATCCTGTACTTTGGTCTCACCGTCTGCACGGCGCCGGGCACGCCGTCGACGGTAACTTCGTGAGGTCCATACGGGCGCCCCGAAAAGATTACCCGCGTAGTATCCCAGATAAGCCGTGTACCTTCGGCGCCATACACGGCGCCGTCGTCGGCTATGCTTGCGAATACGATCGCTTGACCGTCACCGGTGCGAACACTCTCCTTTCGTGGATTGACCGCGGAATTCACTTTTACCGTTGAATCCCCGCGCACCATATCCTTGACCGTCCTCCCCGCAACAAGCGTGGAATCGAAATACATGCGCAGATCGATGTCGTCTCTCCAGGGAGCAAAATCGGTCGGATCTACTGAGGCCGGATCACCTTTTTTGCTTGATCCTTGCCCCCAGAGAGTTACCGAAACATTTCCGGCGCTGTCCGTAACCCCCGCGCCCTCAATTTTGCCGCCGGTAGTCCAGAAATTTATTACGTATCCCGGCGGAACCGGGTTGCCGTAGCGATCGGCCACAGTGGCGGATATCGTGGTGGGATTACCGATAAAATCCCAGCCCCAAACATTGAGATCTTTTGATGCGATAACGAAATGGTTTTCATCAGGGGGGCCGCCTGTTATTGCGAGGATGCTTTTTTCGGCAACAATACCTTGCGCATAT
>WJJU01000686.1 GCA_014729595.1 Chitinivibrionales bacterium | reverse complement strand
GTATTGGATACCGTCAATCGCCTGTGTTTGAGTGGACGGATCAACGATGCATCTATTCGCTGGGGTTCGCAGACCTCTACAACGTCGTTTCACCGTCACGGTTTCGATACCAAGGGAAAGCGGTTCGACCTGATTACTATTGCCGGACTATATAATCACCCCGAGGTCCCGCGTTTCGCGATAGAGTCCGTTGTTTGCCACGAAGCGCTTCATATTATTCATCCACCATATAAAAAAAACGGACGAACAATCTATCACGGTCCGGCATTCCGCGAAGCCGAACGCGCGCTCCCCCATTATGAGCAATGGCGCGTATGGGAGCGGTGCCACGCGGGGCGTCTCATCAGGTCGTTAAGACGCACCGGCGGTCGATAGCGTTACGTCCCTCGACATTGAGAAACAAACCCAAGCATAAAAGCCGACGCCAAACCCTTCAAAGATCCGTAAACGCGGCATCGCCTATATTTTCGATTCTATCGCATTCATATGATTTGTAGAGGAATTTATCAGCCGGAAAGACGGGAGAACGTATGCATTTTGCCAAATCGCTCATTATTCAGACATGCACCTCCGGAGTACGGCCGAACGACCGGAGGCCTTTTATTGCCGCAATTACTCTCCTGTTCATTGTGGGAAACGGTACTCTTTACGGGAATTGGTTTCGTGATACTTATCAGTTCACCAACGGGTTAAGTTATCTTACCCCCTCCGCCGGAATGACCGAAACGTATGGAATATTAAATCCCGCGGGACTCGCTTATCTTTCGCGGCCCGAAGCGACACTGGCTTTAAGTACCAATAATGTCGACGCGGTGAGTGTGCGTGATGTCGGATTTTGGGGAGGGGGCGGCAATACGGGTTTGGGAATTCATTATAGGAATCTAAGCGGCGATGAATGGGCAACGGATTTCTCGTTGGCGCGAGCTTTTGGAACCAAGACAATAGCCGGCGGTATTGGAATTGGGTGGAACACGGCGAGTTCCGATTCCCTCAAGGATAAAGCGGAGCTTTCGTACGGTATGCTATTACGTCCATGGCGTCGTATCTCGTTAGGTGCTTCGTCACGCATGGCGCTCGGGGATGATCGGATAGAAGGGATCGTAACGGCGGGATTGCGCCCGACGGGAAACGAAATCTTCACGTTGAAAGGCGACTGGGGCGTCAAAACCAACAACGGCGCTCAGGATCAAGTCTGGGGTGTGGGTTTTGCGGCGGAACCGTTCCGCGGTCTTCGTCTTTCCGCTCGCTATGGAAGTGACCACAGTGTGTTCATCGGGCTCAATATGGGTTTCGGCTACTCCGGCGTTGCGGCGGCGGGAACAATGGATACACGTTCACCGCAAAGCGCGGTTACTTATGCACTCAGAATCGGTGCGTACGAGCCCTCCGTGACCGCAAGTCGGCTAAATCGCCGGAAACGTTACATGGAACTCGACCTCCATCCCAAAATCGGGTATCGACGTCGGCCTTTTTTTGACGACGGCCCAACGCTTTTAGGGACCCTGAGGGCGCTTGAGGCGGCACGGAGAGACTCTTCGATAGGTGGCGTGGCAATCCGGGCATCCACCATGAGCCAGAACCTTACCTTCACATGGGAAATCCGTGAAAAACTTCGTGAACTCAAAAAAGCCGGCAAGAAGGTGGTTGTTTACATCGACAAAGGCAGGATGAAGCAGTACTACTTAGCCTCGGTTGCCGATAGGATTGTGATGGACCCGCAGGGAAGCATTGCGCTTCCGGGCGTGCTGAGCGGATCCACCTTTTACAGTGGAACATTAGACAAGATAGGAATAGAATTCGACGAATGGCGTTTTTTCAAGTACAAATCCGGTTATGAAGAGTTTGAGCGTGATTCGATGTCCGAAGGGGCGCGGGAACAACGAGCCGCCCTGATCGAGGACATATATAATCTTCTTCGTCGGGGAGTATGCGAGGGAAGAGATATATCGACCGAGCGATTCGACAGTTTGGTCAATAACAAAGTCTATTTCAGGCCCAACGACGCCGTTGCGGCCGGTCTGATAGACACAATCGGGCGTTGGGAGACCGTCGAGAAAGTGATTGAGGTGATTGAGGGTTCCGAGAAAAAATTGGTTAAACCGGATATGGTGGCGGCTCGCATGACACCGGAACATGATTACTGGAGCGCACCACCTCGCATAGCGGTCATCTATGCGCTCGGGGCATGTGCAATGGATCGTGGAATCGAAGCGCGAGATCTCGTTGAAGTAATTCGAAAAGCAGGCGAAAATTCTCGCGTGAAAGCGATTGTTTTGCGCGTAGACTCTCCCGGCGGTGACCCTATGGCTTCAGACATTGTCGCCCAAGCTCTGCGCGAATGCGCCGAAGAAAAGCCCGTCGTGGTGTCGCAAGGTTCCGTCGCCGCCTCGGGCGGCTACTGGCTGTCGATGTACGGCGATACGATTGTAGCCGCCGGTCCGACAATCACCGGCTCAATCGGCGTTATCGGCGGGTGGGTGTATAACGACGGTCTTAAAGAAAAGCTTGGCATGACCACCGACCACGTTAAAATCGGTAAGCATGCCGATCTGCCCTTTGGAATCAGTTTGCCGTTCATGGGCGTTATGCTTCCCGACAGGAACCTCACTCCTCATGAGCGCAATGTGGCGAAAAGTGTACTATTGTCGATGTACGATGAATTTGTCGGTAAGGTGGCGGAAGCCAGGGGGATGGACACCGCCGCAGTGGATTCGGTTGCCCAAGGACGAATATGGTCCGGTATGCGCGGACGAGAGAAGGGGCTTGTCGATGAAATCGGGGGGCTTTATGAATCGATCAGAATCGCGGCAGATCTTGCGGGTATTGGGGACCCGGTGGAATGTACAATAACCGAAGCACCCAAGAAAGAGATGTCGTTTGTATCGCTCGTCGCACCCGAATTCTCGGCTCGGAAGGCGCGGACACAGCCAGTCATAGACTACCTGCATCTTCACATGGAAAGCAACGGTCAACCTCTTCTGCTCATGCCCATCGAACTCTGGTAGTCCCGAAAGTATTTTCTGTTGCCGATGCTTTCGAATACCGAGTCCGCTTGTGAGATTAGAGCATCGGGCCGGCGGCCGCATTCTCGACCGCCGCGAGCTTAAATCGTTCCAAGCCAAGGGCCGTCGTCAGCCGGGACACGATTGCGGGGCGTCTGGGGCTGGAAATAGTTCATAGATACCCAATATTTCGGCTTGGGTGATACAAAGAAGCATTTCAAGTGCGGTCCGGCAATGCGACGCCGGGATTTATGGTGATTCCATACGGGATCGAAAAAAATCCCGAATTCACAAAAAGGTGTATTATGGCAGTTCTCAGCGCACCGAAAGGTACTCGTGATTTCTATCCGGAAGACATGGCTCTTCGCCGGCATATCTTTTGTTCATGGCGACGCACGTGTCGCCGTTATGGCTTTGAAGAGTTCGACGCTCCTCTATTTGAGCATCTTGAACTCTATACCCGAAAAAGCGGAGACGAAATCGAAAGGCAGCTCTACACCTTCACCGACAAAGGCGGCAGAGACATGGCTCTCAGGCCCGAGATGACACCCTCCCTCGCACGAATGGCGGCGGCGAAGGGGCAGGCGCTGAAGCGGCCGGTCCGGTGGTTTTCAATTCCACGATTGTTTCGCTACGAGAAGATGCAGCGAGGTCGACTTCGCGAGTTCTTTCAGCTCAACATGGATATTCTCGGCGTTGCGGAAAAAACCGCCGACGCCGATCTGATTGCCGCCGTAGTGGGGATGATGACCGACCTTGGCTTGGAAAGCCAAGACTTTTCGGTGCTCATTTCCAGCAGGGATCTTCTCGAACAACTATTTCGATCGGTCGGTGTACCGGCGGAACGCCTTGGCGCCGTATATCAAACGCTCGACAAAAAATACAAGGTAGCTCCGGAAGTGTTCGAAAAGATGCTTGTCGATAGTGTCGGCGATAGTGTCCGTGCGGCGCGACTCCGGAAAATCCTGTCGGCCGAAACGCTGGATCAAGCAGTGGCGGAGGCGCCCGATGTGCCCGCCGCCGAGGATCTTCGAACGCTGTTAGACCTTCTCGACTCATACGGAATGCGAGATTATGTCCGCTTCGATATTGGTATCGTGCGCGGCTTGGCGTATTACACCGGTATCGTTTTTGAGGTATTCGACAAACAACGGTCGCTTCGTGCCGTGGCCGGCGGCGGCCGCTATGATCGTCTTGTGGCGCTCTACGGAGGAGCCGACACACCGGCGGTCGGCTTTGCGGCGGGGGACGTGGTGCTGGGCGAGCTATTGAAAAACAAAGGGATCGTTCCCCTGCTCGAACCCCGCTCGACAACCTTTGTCGTGTCCGTCGATAAAGATGTCACCCTTGCGGTCGAAATCACCCAACTGTTGCGCAATGCGGGAGTGAGTGCGGAGTATAGTTTAAGGCAGGTGGCTGTCGGCAAACAGCTCAAGCAGGCCAACGCGGCACGTTGCACGTTTGTGGTATTTGCGGGCGGTGAGGAGGAAGGAAGTGGGCGGGTGAAACTCAAAGATATGCGTTCCGGCGAAGAGCGTGTTACCGATGTGGCGAATCTTGCGAGAACCATTGGCGAGCTTGAGTGATAATCGGCGATAGTGCCCGGAATGCTAGACTCAGACGACGCTTCGTTTTCGCATCTGCTTTCGGTCCCACCAAACATAGAATGCAAACCCGACGAGGCTTACGATTGAGACGACTACGAAACCGGTTCTGAGCCGTTCTGTAGTTTCCCCTAAATATGCAATGAGTGCGATCAGCGGTGAAATGCCTAAAACGGTAGCGCCGATGAATCGAGGGTAACTCATGGCGATGAGGCCCGCGACATAGCTGATTATGTCGTTGGAAAGAAACGGCGCCAGCCTGAAAATTACCACAACCCAGAACCCATACCTGTTCAGATACCATTTCATGGTGCGTTCCGGCTTTTTGCCGACAAGTTGCTGCAGAGCCAGTTCGTTCAGGCTTCTGCCGATGACATAGGCGACGGTGGTGGCAAACACGATACCGCCGAGGGCGATAGCCCCTCCCAGAAACGGGCCGTATGCCAGGATACTGACTACGATGAGAAGCCATGAAGGAAGAACGAAAGCAAACATTTGTCCCAAAAAAAAGACCATGAGTATGAGTGGCCCCCAGACACCGAAAGCGAGTGTCCATTCCTCTATTCGTCGTCGATCACCGCTGGTGAGCACTTTCCATGAATCGTGTAGAAACTCCCTGAACGGTGCATAGAAGATATAAGCCAGCACCACGACCATTCCGATGCTTACACTCACGAGCATGGGAATGCTCCGAAGAAAGCGATAATGACTGCCGTCATGTGAGTTTTTTGAACGCATTATATTAAATAAATCGGTCGGCGTGCGTTGAGTCCCTTGATGCTCCCTTAGCAAAAACCGGTCCCAGGCAAAAAAAGCGAGCTAAAGACAAAAAAACTTTGATCGACCCGAACAACAGATTATATTAAGTGCCTAAGCCGACATCGTCGCAACAGGCAACATTTCCGCGGAACATCTTGGGTTTTTAATTTCTTGCCGGCCCTTTCGTTCTCGAAATGTTCCGAGAACAAGGAGCTGAAATTGTGTGCTAATGCATTACGAGGAGGTTTTATGGTTTTGCGCAGGCCAAAACTGTCAGTGCTCGCTTCATTGTGTCTTATTTCCGGTCTTGCTTTGAACGGGTGCATGAATCCAAGTGAAACGGAATCCAATCCCGGAATCACAACGACAATCGCCAATCCGGCCCCGACTGCCGAGGAGCTTGAAGAGTCGTCCATGCATTTGGAGGCTTCGGAGGTAAATACACCCGTTGAGGCAGTCACGGAAGATTCGGCTTGTGTCGAAACTCTCGAAGACCATAAGTGCGATTGCATTCCCGAAGAAGACAGTTTGAAGGTTGCCAATGACGAGAAGCATTACAAAGTCGTTCGGCCCAACGGCGGCGAGGTCATAGCAGTCGGCACAATAGATACGATCGAGTTATGCCTATTTGCCGAAGATGAGGATGCCGAATTTTATTTTGAAAATATGGAGTTGTATATTTCGGTCGACGCGGGGCGAAATTGGATGATGGTGCATGGCTATACGGCCGAGTTGGGCTCTTCCGCTCACAAAAAACGTATACTTTTGCCTTCCACCATTGGCGGTGTAACCCTGGACAGCGACAGTTGCTTGTTTAAGATTCAGATTTATGATCAGGCCGGCGATCCGAATGTTGACTTCGACATTTCCGACGGCTATTTCACCATCCAACCCGACGTAAACTCCGTGAAACCTCGCCGGTACTTTGAGCAATAACATTATGCCCGGCGCCTTTCCGACGGATCAGGTGCGTACGAGAAGCATTATCTTGTACGCCGGTATGGTGCTGGTAGTGAGCGACAAAAAATATTAAGAAAAGGCGGTTCGGAAGCACAACGGAACCGCCTTGTATCATTAGATTGTGCAGGGACGGGTATTTTCGGGCATTGACAGCACTGAGGGAAATCCCGGAAGGCCCCAAAAACCAATCACTTCGGTAATTCGAGCATTTCCGGCACCCGGGTACACCCGGCGCTCTCAGCGCTTCCGCCCTGAGTGGCATTATGTATTCCGCGCAGATAGCTATTGCTTCTTCATTACTACTTCACTGCCCTGTTTCATAAGCGGCTACACCTTGCCGGTGGTCATTGGCCGCGCCGCTCAGGCGGCGAAATATGGTTACAAATCCGGCTGCTTATGCCGGATGACGGGAGCCCGTAAATGTGGAAATACCCGCTTCGCTCATTGCCCCAAAGCGATCCTTGTGCGAAAAATATTTACAGAATGCGTATCCTTCCCCTAAGGCACACCGCCTGTTCGTGCACTGGGTAACGCCGAGTGGCACCCCCGGACGGATGGAACCGGTTCCATCGTTGAGTACCAATCCGCAAATTGCGAGAAAAGTTTCCTCGGCGTGCTCCGGGAACACATAATCAACCCATGGATATCGACGCAAGTCCGCGGCGTCCATCTGATCCTCGCCCTCGGCGCCGGCAATCATGGTGGCGATCGACGGATCAAGGCTTTTGATAATTTGCAGCACCGCGACGGATGCGGCTCGCCGACAAAAGGATGAGCCGCAACAGACGATACGCGGTTGAAATCGCACTATCTTTTCGGCTTCATCTCTAACCAATTGCATGCATACTGTCCGCAATTCGCCAAAATCCACCGAAGAAAGCAGGTTCGAATCGCCGATACGTTCCCGAGCCAGCCGGCGGTACTCCTCTTGAATTCGCATGCCGTAGACACCGTGTTCCTCCTCCGTCGAAAGCTCCGCGGGACGCGAAAAGAGCCATTCGCCAACGAGTGTATCGCGACTCCACCAATCCTCGGACAAAAACCGATAAAACGCGGTGCCGATCTTCTCGCCGAGACGGAGGGACGCATACAGTGCCTCGGCTCTTATACCACGAGTCCTTGCCGCTCCCAGAAGAGCGGTTTCAGTCACATGGGATTGCTCAAGGGGCGCGAACGGCATGGAAACAAGCAGAATTTCGGTAGTTCGTTTCATAGAGTAGTTCCTCGGATTGGCGCCTTGGTGGGTATTGTTTAACGTCCGGGGTCGACACGAAACTCGGCGATTATTTAGCTGCATGTCGTAACATGCTTTTGCCTCCCTCCCCCGCCTTATGATGAAATTCGCACACGATTACCATCGCCCTACACGAAATTCTACAGTCCCGGGCCAAGGGAGTCAACGAACAATATAGAGTGCGGATCCATAAGGTTTTCGGCTACGCCGGGGCGCTGGTCGGCTCCGGACAGCGGATATCCGACGAAGGAAGGTAACGGGCAAGATTTCCTTAACGCATTCGGTAGGTGCTTGACGCATGCCGAGCATACGAAAGCGCCGCGTGTGATCGACGCGTAAGGCCCTGAATCTCATCGCGCGTTTGCGCAATGCGCGCTTGCAGTTTTTTCTGAAGGGAGACGTCCATGGTTACGATACGGTGCACCAGGGTTCGAATCTCCTCCATCGTTGACCCGACGGGACCGCCGTCTCGCGCATACGCGGACCACTTGCGGCATTCCGCCGGCAGGCGGTGCCGCCGTTCTTCGATCTCGGCCAAGAGACGGCGACGTTGGTTGACCGCGTCAATCAACTCTTGGGCCTTGTCCCGGTGAAACATCGTTTCACTGACGGCGGCCACCGCACGATATCTATCGCGTATGCAGACGAGACTTTCGAGTATCCATGAAGCGTTCATAGTCAATGAATACCTTAGCCGGTTATGGTGATGTTTTTTCGTTCCTGATCCGCCGTCGCTCCCGATTGCGTGCGAAGCGTAGCAATCGCATCTTTCCATGCTTCACGAAGCGTCGTTAAATGCTTAAGGACCTCTTCGACCGCCGCACGTTCGTTCCGTGAATTGGCGGCGACCAGTCGGCGAAGCATATAGTCATAGAGACGATGAAGATTCTGGGCGATCTCTCCCATTTCGAGTTTCAGTGAACCCATGAGTTCGCTGACGGCGTCCTGCACTTTGAACAAGTGTTTTGTTCGTGTTTCGATATTTTCTCTTCCCTCGAAATGTTCCAAGGCGAGCTTACAATGCTTGATCGCGACATCGTAGGCGATAATAATCAGCTTGCTCTGGTCCGCCGTATCGACATTGGCCGAGCGGTAAGCCGAGTATGCGTTATTCATGAACTCCTCCTTGATTCTGTTACCCGATGTGTCGCCCCGCAAAGGGTGCGCACTACGCTCCGTTAAACCCCAACGCGCTAAGCATATTCGTGCTTTGCGACTGCAATTCACTTAATGACTGTTCCATGGCGCTGAACTCTTTTACCAGTCTCATCCGGTATGCCTCGACACTGGCTTCGAGACGATCGACGCGGTCTTGCGAACTGCGAATGCTTATCCGCCAGGACTCCTGGCGCATATGAATCAAACCTTCACGGCCGTCGTTAAGTTGATCCACCACACCTTTGAGTTGACCCGTGAGTCCACGCGAAAAGGTAAACGACGCGCTTGCGGCGCCAATACTTCCCGAAGGTGCCGTTAACGACAGCCCGTCAACCGGTCCGTCACCGAAGGTGATCACGTCACCGGTGCGCGGCCCCGACGTATACCAGGTGTCGTCGCCCGAAAGCTTTATTCGCATGTGGTCGGCATCCACCTCTTCCATAACGTAGTTGCCTTCGGCGGTGTCCTCGGTGTACCGTCCCAAAGTAATATTACTATTGTCCGAAAAGCCGGTTGTCACGAACAATTTCACGACGTCGTCGTAATCACCCTGTAAAGCCGTCTTAAATTTCTCTGCGTCAAGTTTCAGTTCACCGGTTTGCGTATTGGTTTTTAATCCTATTTCGGCAAGGCTTTGATATTCACCCGATAAGGTGTCGAAACGAGAATGAAAAACGGAGCGAATTCGGCTGAGAATGCTGCGGGCGGTCATGTCGCCCGCAAGTTCTCCTTTTTTCACCGTTTCATCCTCTTCGTCAACAGCATAGCGCGTGTTCGTATTTACGAAATTGGCCAATTCGTTGAAGCTGTCAACAAGGTTTTGTACGTTGTCGGTGATGGCGTCCAGATCCCGATCCATCGAGATGGCAACGGTTTCATCCACCGAAGCCTTCTTAAAATCAAGGGTTACGCCGGAAATAAACCCCGATGCGGAATTGCCGCTCGACTCCATATACAAGCCGTCCACGCTAAAGTACGCGTTGGAGCCCGCCTGCAACACGCCGCCCCCCTCGTTACCGACCCGGGTCGTCGACATCGCATGATCCGTTCCACCCACCGAGAGCGTATTCACGGCCAAAGCGGACTCACCCGCGACTTTGTCGGTAAGGATCAACTCCCCGCCCGCGCCGATCGACGCTTCCACCATCCCGTGAAACGTATCTCCTATATCTTTCAAGAGGTCTTCGGTCGTTGACGAGGCAGTAACGGTGTACGACCCGCGGACGTTATTGCCCATGTGGTCGACCCCCTCATACCGAACCACCTCCCCTTCCGTCAGGGCCTCAAACGCTGATCGTACGTCGGTGCCGGACTGCAACATTTGAGCGGTGGTACCTTTTGTTCCCGCGGTATCCTGAATGATTCCCAGGTCTTGAAGGGTACTGCCGGTAAGATCACGATACGAGACACCTTCGGCCCCCTCCTCTTTGGACGTAAGAACCAGACGAAAATTATCGTCGGCAATCTTCAGCACCGTCGCGGTCACCCCCAGTTCGTTACCTTCGGCGTCCGTCGCGTTATTGATCTTCATACGAAGATCCTGCAGAGTATCATCGGCGCCAATGGTTATCGCTTGCCCGTCGACTTCGATATCACCAACGTTAATCCCCATCGACGAAAGCGAGGCGCTCTGACTGGTGATCAAGCCTTCCGTGCTCACCATCTTTTCGGCTTGTGCCAGATGGGACACACGCAGATCGTACCGCCCTTCGTCGCTTCCCAACCCCGCGGTGAAGGAGACGATGTTTTCGTTTGAAGAATTGCTCGTGAATAGATTGAAATCTTCTCTTTGTTGCAAAAGCCCGGCTTTATGGCCGATGTCGGCAACCAGTGAGCGCAGCTTGGAATACGCATCGATTTTGACCTCGTAAGCATCGATCTTCTCTTCGACCACGCGAACACGGTTGCGT
>WJJU01000685.1 GCA_014729595.1 Chitinivibrionales bacterium | reverse complement strand
TGGCTCGGACAAAGAATTCATGTTCGACTATCTCCACGACTCTCTTCGCGCACCCGGCACGATACCACTCTGCTCCTCGCGCGATACGGTAATCATCGATGAAGCCGACCATGTAATGCTCGATGAATTGACGACACCCGCGGTCATATCATCTCCTATTGCCGGCCCCAACCCTTACCGTCACGATGCCGACGGTGTCATGCGCCGCCTGAAAAGCCATCAAATGCAGACCGTCGCACACCTTCTTCAAAATGCGAAATCCACATCATGTTCCAAACAGGAACTTCTCAACATCGCGATTAAGCTTCGATACAGCGGAGTGATCTCTGAGAGCATACGGCGCTTCATTGCCGAACGTGATGCTCTTTTTGCTCAGTCGGAGGCGTATGAGCAAAAACGCTCCATGAAAGGCAACGATTTGGAGAGCATGCTCGAGGGATTGGTGTACTATGTTGATATCAGCCGCCGAAGCAGTGCCTTTACCGAGCAAGGGATGCGCATGATCGAAGCACAAATTGGGCAAGAGAATCTTTTCGTGCTTCCTCGGAACGATGAAGGGCACGGGGACGACGGCGAAGCATTTTTTTTGCGCTCGGAACTTTTGGCGACACTCCACGCAGCACTCGATGCACATACGCTTTTGCGCCGCGATGTTGAGTATATTGTTCGCGACGAGCGTATCGAAGTTGTTACCGGGTCAATTGGGCGGGCGGATGCGCAAAAGCGATTCGGACGTCGTCTCTGGGATGCGGTGAGGATAAAAGAGGGGCTGGTACCGGTGGGTGATTCCCGCTGCGCGACCCGTACCGCCATAACCTTTTTTGTCAAACAGTACGAGCGTTTTGTCGCATTGTCCGGTACACTGCCCCCTGATCACGAGGAATTCGAACGTCTGTATAACGCTCGTGCATTCCCGGTCCCCTGTTACAAACCGCCGGCCGTAGTACACGATGCCGCTTGCGTTTGGCAAAACCAAGAAAAAAAAATCAATGCCGTCATTGATGAGATCGCTTGGTATCACGCCTATGGCCGTCCGGTGCTGGTCGGCGTGTCGAATATTTCTTCATCCGAAAAAATCGCGCAACACTTGAACGCGCGCGCCATCGCCTGCAGACTGCTCAATGCCAAAGAAGAGAGCAAAGAGGCTGCCGTCGTAGCCCGCGCAGGCGAGTTCGGGGCCGTGACGGTGGCGACAAACATGGCCGGGCGGGGAACCGATATTCAGGTCACCGAAGAGACGAATGCGCGTATCGCCCATGCATGGCTTGAAATTCTGAAAGCATATATTCATGAAGCACGCTCCGTCAAAGTAGTGTGCCGATCCCATCCGGAATATCGACAGTTGAATTATTTATTAAAACATAACGACCTCCCCTTTTTTGAGCCTATTGAGAAACCGTCACACACGTACTCGATTTTTGTTCGAGGAGGCGGAGAGAGTGGTACCCGAACGCTTCCCTTTTGCTTGGGATTACATGTAATAGGTGCGGAGCTTAGTGGATCGCGTAGGATCGAAACCCAGCTTCGCGGACGAACGGGACGTCAAGGAGCGCCGGGAAGTTCTTCGGTACATATATCTCTGAGCGATTCCGCCTTGGACCCGCTACCCTCGGTAAAATGGCTTTGTCACCTTTTGGGATTTGGGAGGGGAACGCATCGTCTTAAACAATGGATTATGCGGGGAGCCATTTACTTTGCCGCGGAGCACGAACATCGTGCGACCCGGAAACGAAGACTCTTTTTCGATACGGTCATCGAAAATATTCGCATAAGAATGCTGAACCTGCGGGAGAGTAGTTTTGACATGCGGAAAGAAGAGCTTTTTAAGCGAGTCAGCGACATGTATGTTGGTTATCTTCTTGAAGAGTGCTCTTTTATGCAAGGTGCCGAAGAGCGCCAAGCATTCGTACACACCCGATTAGAAAGCATTTCGGAATCCATTGCGATAAATCCGACAACGAAGGACGAAGAATATGATGAATTTGACTCGAAGAAGCTAACCGCTTGTATACAAAAGGCTATCCACAAGCACGGCAAAAGGCTCGGCGACCGAATATGGTCTACTGTGTTCTGTTATGTCGTGGATCAGTTCTGGGCACAATTCCTTGATCATGTGGATCTCTACGAGGAGCAGTCCGAGCTTTTTGCCTTTGCCGGGAAAGACCCTCAGTGCATGTATATAGACTTGCTCGTTGAAAGATATCATGTTCTGGAGTACCGAATAGCCGAAGAATTCCTTCGACGCATACTCTTACCCAACCCACAATCATCCTCTAATCAGGCCGTGGCGGCGACAACCGGCCAGGGTAACGATGAACTGGCCGAGTTGATCTCGTTATAGACGGGAATGGGCGTTCCTTTTTTAGGTTCATACCTCGTTGGCTCACTATAGCTCATAGGTGACGAAGAATCCCTTGATGTCGGCCTCGACAATGTGGTTGACGGGTTAAAACACTATCAGATCATTGTGGGTAATCACCCCGAGCACTTCGCCCTTCAGCCGCGCCCCCTTCTCGGCCTTCGCCAACTGACGCTCGACATAGTCGTTCCCTTGAACGTGGCGGCGAGCAATATAGCCGAAAGCTTCTCAACGGCGGTCAACACGGTACGAGTAGGAAAGATAACTGTGCAGCCAATAGACAAGTGTCTGAAACATCGGAGCCTGCTTCGTGCGTAGGCAAAAAGGCAATTACACTCGGTCGGCCGACCGGCTATTTAGCACTTATTACTCCGAGCACAATTTGTGTTAAGGTGCCGACTAGGGAAAACCTGACCTGAAGGTCAGGTCACACGCCATCAATTAACTGCAACCCTGCTCGGCGTAATATTTGGCGCACCAACAAGCTCTACTATCACCCGATTACCCAAATCGTATTATAATCGTGACGATCCCCGCTCCAAAATTCCGGTATATATCGCTATATTGGCAATTCTTCCTTCCGATTGTCCGCAATAGCGCGATATCGGTAATTTTGGGAAATTCGGAGCGGGCCGATAGGTCCGCCCGCCATAGAGAGAGCCTCCCCGGGATACCCGCCTGCAAAAGGGAATTGAGATCATCCCGGATGTTAAGACGGTCGGCTTCGTTCAATGCATCTCCCGCTTCCACCGATACTCCCGACTCGTCACGATGTCTTCCATGCGACCGATTCTTCGATCCAGTCGGTCGAATTGGTCCTTGAGGCGACCAAGTGCCGTCGACCGCGAGGTGATATAACTCTCGTAGAACTCGCGCTCATCGAGAGTGCGCGGCGGAACCACCGGCTCGGGCCTCATGATGAGGGCGGCGACAACATAACCCAGCATCACGGGCCAGAAGGCGGTAAACAGGGACAGGAGGATTGCGGCGATGCGAACACCGACTACCGGTATGCCGAAATTATCGGCAACACCCTTGCATACCCCCAAGATAATTCCGCGGCGACTGCGATAGATGGGCGGGCGAATTCGGTTGATTTTGCTCACGAGATATTCTCCTTGTGCTGATTCTCTTGTTGATCCATTAAAATCGTTTCAAGCGTTTCGATGCGCTGCTCCATTCGACGAAGGCCTCGGTAGAGTTCCTGCATGAGCTGCGTCTCCTCCTCGAGGCTTTTTCCGCCTCCTGAACCACGCAGGATCCGCAAGCCCCAAAGAATAACCCCGCCGACGATCGCGGTCAGCAGCAGGATCGAGCCGAACACAATGACAACAATGTACACATCTTGCATCGTCAGATCCCTTTTTAAATTATGAGTGCTTGGATTGGGCGACACGTTGGCGCAACGCCGCCAGCTCTTGTTCGACCGAATCATTATGCTCCAGGTTGGCGAATTCGCTTTCAAGCGATCCTTCGCGCCGGGGTCCGGCCAATTCGGCGGCCGCCTCGATGCGATCTATTTTCCGCTCGTAAGATTCGAACCGAATGACCGCATCGGTTCTGTCCGCGCGACGAATATTTCGCTCGGCGCAGAGACGGCTTTCGGCGCGACGATGGCGCTGGACAAGGAGACGCTGTTTTTTGCGGGCCGACTGGATTTTCTCTTCGAGGCGCTGAATGTCCGCACGGGCCTGTTCCGTCAGCCCATCGAAACGCGTCAGCTCTTCGGCCAATGTTTTGCGGCTGTTCCGGTAACGTTTTTTTTCGAGGAGTGCCTCCCGTGCCAAATCCTCCCGTCCCTTCTCCATCGAGAGACCAGCTCTTTTTTCCCATTTTTCGATCTGCCCGTCGATCTCCTGCAACTCCCTTTGAACCCGAAGCCGATCGGCGATCAAGCCGGCGCAGTTGGCCTTAAGCTCGACCAGCGTCTCCTCCATTT
>WJJU01000684.1 GCA_014729595.1 Chitinivibrionales bacterium | reverse complement strand
TTTCAGCTCTTCAACGATTCCCGCAAGGAAGGCGTCAACTCCGCTTCTTTCGATCGCGTCGATTGATTCGTCGTCGATACCCGGTTTCCCCTTGTTCGCTCTCACCTCTCTCCAGGCCCGCCACAGTATGTCGGGCCGGTAAAGCCGGTCGTACAGCGCATGAAAGCACCGCGTACGACTCTGCTTGGCAGCACGATACTGCGTCCGTTGGAATTGGCGTGATTTTGAAATGTGTTGTTGGGTATTATGCATACCATGCATTCTCACGTACTTCCTCAAAACGCATTGTCACAACAGGGGTCCTTCCCTCCAAAGAAGTTGTGCTGTCTGCTCCATCAACGGTACTATGACCTCATCCGACTTCTCACCGGGCGTTGCTTCGGACTTCGCAATTGCGTGCTTATACCGAAACGCTCCCGGTACTGTCCTCCGGGACCCGATGAGATCTCCCTTGTTGCACGTTCCACTTTCCCGACATTCCGCTACCCTTACGCCGGAGGGTTCTTCGAGGCTGCACATCCAGAATCTTCTCCTCTTCCATGGCCTTCGCCTTCTCGTGAAAGGCTCGGCTCCCTCTTGCTCCCCTCGCCGGGCTAAGCTAATCCCGCAGTGCCGGACTGCGGTATTCATCCCGCTTGGCGCATTGGCTTCAGGTTTAGGTTGACTTTTTGTGGTTACGCATAGGCTTTTTATGTACGCGGCTGAGTACAAGATGATTTTTATTTTCAATACTCCACTCCCATTCTTCAGAGCGATGTGCGTCGACAGCATCTCGAAGTTGTGCGGGCAGGCTCAGATAATAGGAACGACCACCGCTGGAGGATCGTCTGACCTCTTGGAGTTTGACTCGATAACCCATATTCCCTCCATGGTGAGCATGCGATCTGGCCAATGTTTTGTTGCGGTACTGTGCACTATCGGTAGAAAACATAGTGATCGGACTACGCGTAGTCTCTCTTTTCTGCATCAGCACTTGCCTACCCAAGATATAATCACAATGAACGCCAAAGCGACTCCCACGCCTGCCGCCCTTGAAGGGCTGTTGCGGGCTATTAATATTGAGATGGTCTTCAAGGCTTGGAAGTCGCATTTTCATTTCTGTAACAAGCATCCGCATGCGTCGGAGCAGCAGGTCAGAGCTTTGACATATGCCCGCTTGATAGCTATCACAGCCATTCATGTCCTTGTGGCTCCCGGTATCGAAAGCCATATCTACCAGACCAAGGGTAGATACGTCAGCCCACTCAAACTGGCTGCCTTTTTCGCTCACGACTATGAGACCATTGCTCGTTTGACACATAGCCAACAAGGAGTCACGCTATTGCTGACTATCATCTATCAACACTGTACGTATGAATGCCGGAAACGTGTCCCGTATCCAGTTAAGATAAGCCAGTGGAATCAGAACGAACTAGAAAAGGCAACCTAAACCTGAAGCCAATGCGCACTGCGGGATTACGGACTGCTGCTTTGACATTTTCAACTCACGCTTCAGCACCGTCGGTCACCCGGAAGCACCCGGCCTTCGCATTGCTTCGGCGGGCGTGCTGGTGAGTGTCTACGGGGCATCCTGGTATCTACCCCGGTGTGACTTTCACCCACAAGCGAAACGTGCCTTTGCAAGGCACACCACGAGCAGCTTATTGTACAAACTTTTGTATTTATTCTGCAGCGATTCCCAACCTTAAGATTTCAAGAGTTGCGTCATCGACTCGGATGTGAAATCGTTTTCCATTTGCCATTCCCGTTGACAACAATGCCAAAAATGCTTTTAGCTTATTCTCCTCATCGCATAAATCTGCTCTAACTCTGTATAATGCGGAGCCAAATCCTGCGTCATTAGGATGCCCAGAATCATATTCCACTTTGATGACCAAATTATTGAGATCGGGCATCCTTACGGGACCAACCGGATGTGGTAAAAGCTTCATCGACCAGGCAATAGCCCTTCAAGCGTGCCGGCTGGGGTTTTCTTCACGATACATACGGTATCCACTCCTGTTTGAAGAGATAAATGGCGCCCGCGGGACAGGACAGTACCTGAAGTTCCTAAAATCCATGTCAAAAACGCGGGTACTACATTTATGCTTATGGAGCGTAGAGGAAGCATTCTTCCTTTGACCGATCATGCGTTGTTTCATTTCCTGGAACTGCCCAAATTCACCAAGGAAAGGGAGTTTCAGACGGCGCTGGAG
>WJJU01000683.1 GCA_014729595.1 Chitinivibrionales bacterium | reverse complement strand
GCCGGATCGAGCAGCGCATAGACCCGCGCGGGCAAGTATTCCCTTATGAAACCCGCGGCCATTTCGGGGCGGCCAAAGAGTTCCCTGACCACAAGGTCGTGTGGATTGTTTAGCTTGTTGGGTTCCATTGGACCTACGGTACCTTTGCGGGGGAGTTGCCAAGGGTGATACGCCTTTTCCGCTATAAGATATTATATGCAAGTGTCGGAGACGAGAAAAAAGAACCTATAAACCGGGTCGGAGCACGCTCAAAGCTTCCGGAATTCACCTTCGAGGGAGGCTGTTTTCTGCTTGTGACGGGCGGTTTTCAGCTTTTAGAGGGTTGTTTTCTCCATTAAAGCGGCTCTTTTCAGCTTCGAGAAACTTATACCGGGTCGGACCAAGTTAAAAGCTTACAATTCATACACTTAGACCCCCTTGGAAACCCTTAAACTCACCTCGGGTGTCACGACAATGGGTTACAACTTCTGTTAAGACATTGATTTTTATGGAATTAAGCCGGTCCGACCCCGAAGAAAAGCGACCGCCATATCTCATCGATGCCACGCATGCCACGCGATCGAAGTTTTGTCAGCTCGCGGGTCAGATATTTATTAAGAGAAGCAGAGAACTCAAACCAAATTTTCTCTCTCTATAATCTCTGCATCCTTCGTGGCAAACATCTTCCGCAATCATCCTATGTTCTTTCGTCAAAATTCGATCTGCTTGGCCAGATCGATCGGCCCACATTTACTACAAACAAACAAAAGCGTGTCGGCAAGATGCGGGAAAATTTTAGCAACGATCTCGGGTAATGATTTTATAATTGGCGCCAACCGGTGGACACCCAAACTGGTAAACCTTGTCGGTATCATCCTGTCTATTTTAAACCCGACAAAATTGAGCGTTTTCTCTAAGGTCATCTGGTCGTAGGTTGAGACATGAAAATCGCCCAGAATATTGGGATCAAAGTAATTCAGGCGTGCATGCGGATGGAAAAAGTACCACTTGGTTCGCGCCGGAGTAGCGCAGTTTGGTGTATGTATGATCAATACACCATTATCGTCAACAAGTCCGCGCACATTGCAAAGGGCTGAAACCGGATTCCTAAAATGCTCGATTATATCATTTAGATACACTAAATCGTATTTGGCATTCCCAAATGGCTCTATGCTCTTCTCGATATCGGCATGAACGGCGCGCACCTGAACGCCGTGCTTATTAGCCAGTTGCATAGTTTGATTCAAAAAGCCCGACGAAATTTCCGCACCAGTGACATCGTGACCGCGCTTTGCCAATTCAACCACCAACTCACCCTCGGCACAACCGATATCCAAAATTTTCTTGTTTTGTCCTTCTACAATATTGGCGAAGAACTCAACTTCACGTCGATCAGTCTGTTGTGGGAGAACTTCCGCAGCCTCATAAGCCTTTTCGTAGTCGGAACAAAGATTCACAATTTCCTCGTCTAATTACCTTTGCGTCACGGAACGACCCATGCGCCAAGCAGCACCTCGTTCGCTACTCTCTGCTATCGACAAATGCGGCTCTGAATTAGTTTTACCGGCGCTCCGCCCACTCCCCGGTTAATGTTGCGGTTGTGCGCGCCGGTGCATCATTCCGCCTAATATCCACAGCCAGCATTTTGCCGTCCAGATATACGGTACACGTTTTCGAGGCCTTCAATTTGAACGTAATACCCTTCAACTGATCCGGTGTGGGTAAATATTTACCGTCCACGGAATTACTTGTTGAATCAATCGCTATGCTCACGGTGCCATTTTCTTTGATTTCGTGGCGCCAACGAAGGTATTTGTGAGCAGTGTGGTATCTGAGTATTCTTGTCGTCGGAGCTACCCAAAGAACGCCTTCATGGTATCGATCCGCGATATTTTTAAGAGCCGCCTTGGTTGGTTTGCTAAAGTATTCCGGGGGACCGTCATTGGCGCCTAAATGAACATAATAAATTATATACCCCTTGTTGGCTATAAGCTTGTCGAGCACTTCATCCGATAATTGCGCCGGCAAATCGCCGGCCCATTGGTATCCTGTGCCGTGGCCGGTATAGCTCAGTGGATATCTGACGAAATCGAACATCTTTGTACCATCGTCGAGGCTAACAACGTTCATCAGTTGATTAGTATGGTTTCTATTACGCAACGGGCGATATCTCAAGTCCAAAAGAAATTCATAGACTAACGTCCTCAAATTATAGAAATCCATGCGTCCGTTCTGTCCAATGCAATCTGTGAGATTTGATGACCACAGGTATTTAATACCATACCGTTTTGTAAGATCGCAATGATAAGCTTTTGACTGGGGGTTATCGCCCTGCTGAGTTTCCCACATGATTCCCATATTGTGCCTGTTCTCGCCGCCGTAGTGATTTACCCACACTTGAGCATGGATGTCTTTTTCCTCGAGAAAAGCCAAGGCATCAACAGCAAGTTCACGTCTGAAATCATCCGGCCCGAAATGACCAAATGAATGCAACACATCGATCTTTCCTTCGCGTAAGTAGCTCAATATGGCCCCAGATGAAGCACCCTGACGGCTGCTTACCCCATTAAATTAAAGATCGAAATCCCCGAATCCGGTATGTTATATTTTGTACCGAAACGCGCGGTATACTCATTTCGAAAAGTTACGGTATCTTTCATCAAATGGTTGGTTATATTATACATCCAGAAAGAGTTACCTATCGGCAAGCCAATCGAATCATAACAGTAATCAACTATGTAAGCGAGTTCCTCGGGAGAGTCGGTATCATCGATATCGGAACAGATTGCCAAGGCCGCCGAATAGGTATATGGAAATTTTTTGAGTTCAACTATTTTTTCGGTGCACGAAATGAAAGCTAAACAGAGAACGATTAACCCTAACCAATTTTTCACATTCATTAGCCCCAACCTATTTTTTGAAGTGCCTCTTACTTATACCACCACGCCGCGCGGCATTATTGATATTGAGTCCCCGCCATCGTGCGAAATCGCAAGCAAGCTTTTTGGCTTCACTCTTCGGCGGCTCTCACAATCCTAAAGCCAACTATAGCCAAGTCCCAGTTTGAATTAAGATGATTAGCCCTCATGTACTTAGCGCCACCCCAGCCAAAGCCGCCGCCAAGCGCGTAATGCATCATGTAGCCTTCATAGTCGGGATACTTTCTGTCCCACATCCATTCAAAGACGTTACCGGCCATATCATACAACCCGAAGTTATTTGGTTTTAGCTTTCCGACCTCTTGTGCGCAACACGTTTCGTCAGGCTTATTAATCAAACATACACCAGGCCCCGTATCTGAGCCACCCCACCATGCATATTGCGATACCTCCAATGTATCCTGTATAGTTGCAGGATACGGTGACCAGTCTTTGCCCCAAAAAAAGTCGTTCGCCACAAAGCTCCTATAGGCATAGGTCCATTCCGTTCGTTTGCAAAGCCGGTAGCCGTTCTTCGTATAATCAACACTCAAGTTCACTAACAACGAGCACTCCGGTGTACCCGGGTAAGTGATCATCTGATCATACGCATAAACCTTCTGCAATCCTTCCGTTTCCGATTTCCTATTGCAATAAAGAACCGCATCGTGCCAGTGCGTGGAAACAGGTTTGTTTTCACCACGATCATTTTCACCTATACCATCGGGAACAAAACCCATTATATCACGAAACCGCTTCTGCGTCACCTCAGTCGTATCCATAAAAAATGGCTCATTGATCGTAATCCCCGCACAGCGTCCCGCCGGGATGTATCTCATGCCTTCGGGCTCGGAGTTATCGCAGGCGATCGTGATTGTCGCCTCGGAAGAGAGGGGTTCGATGGTCCATGTGTCTTCCACCAGAACATCGATGGATTTAGAGGCTCTATTGTCGTATGGCCGTACCCAGATAAGAGTGTCGGAAGAGATGGTTGCGGCTCCCGCGGCGCCGATTATGGTAAAGTGCAGGGTGTGCCCCGAGCCCGTGGCTTTTTCGGTGAGCAGATCGGGCAAATAGAGGCGCGTGACTTGATTGCGGTAGCTGCAGAATGACAGGTTGGTCCGCCATTGAGGCGATACATTCTTGGTATAGAACGAACGAGTGCCGCTCGTGTCCTTGAGTGTACCCGTTCCATTGTCCTCGACTACCACCGCCCAATAGTATTTGGTCCCCGCTTCGAGCGAAGAGAAATTCGACAAGGCGTACGAATCTGCCGTGATTTCATCCTGTGCATTTGCCGCCCTAAGAAGGTTTGATGCATCTTTACCCACAAATACCGTGTGAGAAAGCTGATCCCCGTCGACATCACTCGAGCTATACGACAGCTCAGCGGAATTGATATCTACTTTGGTGGCTCCATCAGCCGGACCACTCAACGAAACACTCGGTTTGTCGTTTATCGTTTTGATAGTTATGGAGACGGTCGCCAAGCGACTCGTACTGACACCGTCGGAAACCTGGTAGCGGAAAAAGTCGTTGCCGTTCTTGTTCGCGCGCGGCTCATAGGTAATCTC
>WJJU01000682.1 GCA_014729595.1 Chitinivibrionales bacterium | reverse complement strand
GAAAACATTGTATTTTGATACTACATTTGATATAAAAACCAAGAACAAGCCAAGGATTCGAAACCGTAAACTCGGACGAGCGAACGTAGAAAAAATAGGGCTATTTGATTCACGAAAAGCGATTTTGGGATAAAAATCATCCGTGTTGGACAGCACTGCCAATATATATAATAGATATATAATCGGTTACGAATCGTAATCCCCAGCGCTCCCGCGCTATTCAGATAAACTTAAGCACCCATCACTCTCCCCCCCAGATCACGGAGGCGCCGCCGCATGTCCGGCAAGGACGAACCCGGTAGCTATCCACCGAGAGATTTATTCGCGATTTGTGTATTCATCGAAAACGACCCCATAATCGTTCTATTTCCACTCTTACCCCGTCGCAAGCCCGTTTTCACTCTACTTGAGAAAAATTTGACTTTCGGAGGGCTTAGAACCGCTTTCGAGAGGAGTTACATTTACGATCATAGTGTGTGATATGCGCACTGCTGGAGTGTCCCAATTTGCTGAGTACGCGACTGCGATAGGTGCTGATGGTTTTGATGCTCAAACAGAGTATGTGGGACATTTGAAATGGAGTAAAGTCAGAGGCGATGAGGCACTGGGGACGGAGTTGCGACAGTTGCGACAGTTGCGACAGTTGCGACAGTTGCGACAGTTGCGACAGTTGCGACAGTTGCGCTGAGTGCGCTTCGTGCGAGGAGGCGATCAACCGATTATCACGGCCACATCCGACATTCGAATAATGCATTCCGAGAAACTCCGCCATTTGCTTGACCGCATAGACACATTTACGGCAAGGTTTTCGGGCATTGACATCATGTGACATGTCCGTTTCGGTAAGCGCAACTACCGCAACTCCGTTCCACATACACGCCGGCGCGAGCATGCTTCGGTCGGCGGTCCTTATCGGCCTGCCGTGCTCTCCCGGCTCTCCCGGCCCCGCCCCGACTCGCGCTTGAATACCGAGGAACTTTTTGCAACCCCGGGTTACAAAGCACGATTAAGCGCGGATTGTGCCGTTTAGCTTTTTCTTGCCGGTCGGAATCACCATTATTTATTTACTCATCAATTGTATGGGATTCACTCACCACCACCGGATTCAGCTATCGTGCCATACCGTAGACGGCATCGCCGTATAGGCCGGAGGCCGGCCGAAGAAAACCGCAATTGCCTTGTACCTTACCATCGTGATTTCCCCTACACCTTCCGCTTGCCCGAGCGAGCGCAAAAGGAGCGGCGGTCGCCGCGTATGAATGGTAGCAAGAATGGATTGGAAGGGGGGCAAATAGAAACGACAATTTGCCGTCGAATTGAACACGCTAAGCGCTTGAATCACCAGATCAGCGTTGCGGACGGCGAGTTTCGCCTTAGGGTACCAGAACAATTTACGCCGAAAATATTGTACGAATAAACCAACCGCTGAACCATCATTCACCTACTTGTAATCAATGTTTTCTCTCAATTAAACCTATTCATCATCATGCAGGAGGAATACATGCATCCCCGTACATCCGTGACCCCAAACAAGACGATGCAAATCTCGCCACTAATGCCCTTTGCTACTCACCGCCGTAGTTTTGAGCGGGACAACCGTACGGCAGATGACGCCGAGATCCACATTGGTGGATACGAGCACGGCCCGACATCTCAAATCGAGTGGCAAAAGATATGGCTCCGCAAGCTCGACCGGACCATGGAGGCGGACGGCATTGAAGAAAGTAGCCGCACGGCAATGCGCTCGATGCTCGCCGTATATCTAGAGAAAAACCCGTATTCACCTTACCGCATATTTTCTTACCGGCTCAAAAATTATTTGAAGAAGACGGGAAAAGGCGCGGCCGATGCTCTACGCTACTTCTACGAAAACGTCGCACACTCCGATAAACATCTTGCACTTATAACTGCCGAGTATCCGGATTCCGGCCCCCAAAAGGAAACCCCGCAAGCAAAACAGGGCCAGGCCGAAAACACCAACAGGGCGGTCCCAACCGCAGCCACCTCGGGCAACCAACCCGCATCCTCGACAAGCAACCCCACCCAATTCGTCAGAAAAGGCTCTTCGAGCCGATCCACTAAGAAGATCGCTGATCACGAACTCACCGATCATCGACCAGCCAACGAGAACAGCGTCAATAAACTGCTTCAGGAGCTTCGGGATGAAATGGGGCTCCGCAATTTGAGCACCTACACATGCCAAAATTACACATCCGCCGTATCACGATTTCTCCACCGACTTTCGCCGGAGAATATCGACGATTGGGACCAAGCGTTCAAGCAACATCTTCTCCGGCTCAAGGACGAACAAGGCCTTGCACCCGGCACCGTTAACGTACACGCCGCCTCGATTGCGTTTTTCCTTAAGGAGGTTCTTCAGGTGAAGCCCGGCCACGGCATACTCGTTCGCATGAAAACGGGCAAGCCCCTTCCGCGCGTACATTCCCGCGAAAGTATCCGGCGAATCATAAGCAGCCCACGGAATCCGAAACACCGCCTGATGTTAATGATCGCTTATGGATGCGGTCTACGGTTGGGTGAGATTCAGACACTCCGCCCCGAAGACATCGATATCGAGCGAAAAGTCCTGTGGGTTCGCAACGGTAAGGGTAAAAAAGATAGGATGGTGATGCTCGACCACGACCTCATTCCATCCGCAACCGCCTGGTTAACCAACGGGTGCGGACGGCGATATCTCTTTGAAGGCTATACGCCGGGCAAAGCCATCTCCAAGCGTACGATAGAAAAGGTGTACACCAAAGCGTGCACCACCCTCAACATCGACCATCAGGGTGGTATCCACTCCCTTCGTCACACCTTTGCGACCCATCTCCTGGAAAACGGCGTAGATCTGCGCTACATCCAGGAGCTACTTGGCCATTCGTCATCGAAGACGACCGAAATATACACCCACGTCGCCGCTCACGCAATCACCCAAATCCGCAGCCCAATCGCAGGGCTATTGAACGAAGAAAAGAGGCATGAGAACTGATGGCCCAAGTACGAACTTTTGTTCGGTTTAAGAGGTTAATTGGAACCAAGTACGAACTTTTTGTGCAAGAATGCGCGCCAGGAAGTCGGGAGAAAGTTCGTACTTGAAGGAGTTGAACAAAAGCGCTT
>WJJU01000681.1 GCA_014729595.1 Chitinivibrionales bacterium | reverse complement strand
CAGCACCCTGAGTTGGATGCGATCTTACCGGTCACGGCCTAGCTGTCGGGCGAAGCCGTAGGTTGGGCGCTTCCGTGGTTAACCAGAGTGTAGAATGGGGTTTTGTGCCCGGCGCTGCCTAAAGCTACGTTGAGCTAAGGCGGCACGTTTTCTATGCCGCCGCCTTCCGCATCGTGCATTTTTCCAGTACGGCTTCGTTGTCGGAGGCCTGCGGCAAATCCGCCGTGACTAGGTGCGTGCTGTCATCCTCCGTGTTAAACCAAAAAAGAAGGCGGTTACCGGAAATGGTGAAGCAGCGATCGAAGACGCCGCACCGGCCGCATGGATGGATAGTTCCGTATTTGGTGCGTGCCTGCTCGATGAGCTTCCGTCGGATAGCCGCCATTCCATCCACGCCGTTGCTGTCCGGAGAAGTGTTTGACGGCTTAGAAAATGCGTGAACAAATCCGGTAACGAACTTCGACGACAGCATCTCTCGGCGGGCGGAGGAAGCTGCATTCGCGGGCTGATGGGTCATTTTTCGCTTAGTCTCTCCATGTTTCCACGGAAAAGAGCTGCTGTGGGTGACGTCTGCTTTTCGACAGAGGTTGCCGTCAATGCCGGCAAAGGGCATACCCGGCAGGCTTATCATTTGTGCTATTTCACGTTGGCGCCCCCTCGATTTTTCGAATACGCTCTTACTGTTTCGTACGGCTTCTATCGCAACGCGGAGGGTGAAACGTGTTGCATACTGAAACTCCACCGTCGCGGGGGTGTCCGCTATGTCCTTTGATAGTGGGGTGTGCACGGCCTGTCCATAGTTCTCGAGCGATTTGCACCCAATATTGGACTTGATTTTTGTTATTGCCGGTGAATGGTCGGTTGCGTGATCTAAACTTGCGCAGTACATGGGTCCACCTCCCGGAAATCATCATTGAACAGGCGCGTCGTATATGGATAATATAGCGAGTAAAAACGTGAATTGCTTGCCCTAAAATCACAAAGTGTACTCAAATTTAGTACGGATATTGCCTAAATTGGGCAATTAGAGGCGATTGTGCTATATGCTTTAAAAAAAAATGGTACACCATCCCGATGTTCGGCCAAGTCGGGATTAATGTATCACCTTTCGCCATACGCGGCCTCCGCTCCGGAGCAAACCGCATTGTGCGGGAAATCTTCTCCTGACATACTTTGCTCGGAATCGTATACTAAGGGAGGATATCCGAAAACAACGCACCGCCCTTCTTGCGGCTCCCGAGGTATCCGCTTCATCAATCTCCAACCGCCTTTAGTATCTTGTGAGCAAAGTATGAATGTGTCCTTTTTTTCCGTATGCGACAGTGGCTATCTTCCACCGGCGATAATTGCTCTTGAATCCATTCGGCGTTTCTATCCCGATCGTGAATTTTTCATCGGGGGGCTGTTCGACGATCCATATCGAGCGGTACGAATTGGAGAGGCGTTCAATATAACCATAATTAATCTGCCGATTGATCGGTATTATCGGCAACCTCATGTAGCCGACAGTACTGTCGAGCGCTGGTCGGTTGCTTGTTTCGGGCACTACTTGATGCTCAGGGAACTTGCGGTACGCGGTTATTCTCATGCATGCTATGTCGACGGTGATGTTCTGTGCGTAAATCCGTTCTTTTTTGATGATGCGTTTCCCGAAAATGGGATCGTTTCAGCCGTGCGCCAAGATGATGGATGGATCAATTCGGGAGTTCTATTTTATAATGTTGTTATGGCGCTTGAGTGCTCTTTTGCCGAAAAAGCTTTGAATCATTATAACAATACCAAAATCTGTCGTCATGAATCATGCACGGCCTACTGTTGCGAATTGGGAGATCAGGAATTGCTAACGGTCATTCTCGAAAGGGAAGGACTTCCGTGGAAAGAACTGGATACCGCTTACAACTACTTTCTTCCTTGGCCTTTGCGGTTGTACGAAAAACGTAATGGGCGCCTCCTGGCCAATCTCGGCGAGTGCTTCTTTGCACACATGATGTTAAAACCGTGGATGGAAGAGGCGCATCGAGTGGAACTGTATCCCATGTTGGCGGGCGCGTATGCGCGGTGGCGACCGATCGCAAGCGAGGTGACGGCAAGGCTTAAATTCGCGGGGTAGTGGCGACGGAACACGAGCACCGCTTGAGCACGGTTATGGAAGGGGGCTGTCTCATATCCCTTTTGGGCCGGCGGCGCTTAGTTGCCATTTTGCCGATTGACGATTTACCATAACTCTTAACGCTCTTCGTTGAACGTCCCGGCGTCGTCCCGCCGCGGATATAGTGACCAACTCGCGGAACAGTCAATACATACCACATTACCCTTCGCGGTGTACAGAGTTTGCGTGTGAAATATAGGACCGCTTGCGGTGGCCCGCGAAAATCGACATTTTGACCCGCATACGGACGGCGACTTCGTGGGTTGGGGATCCTGTAAGTCAATGGGTTGTAAATGAATACTACTTACCATCGTCCCGCAATGTTGCATATTGCCGGTTTGTCATTGCATTCACCTGGGAAACTACGTGGTTCATCGATCCGAATTCGGCAGGTAAGCGGTCACGAGAACTTCCGGCGCGTGGCGCCTTTTCACTATGACCCGGAATGCATGTATCGGGGCGCCTTGCCCATTGGCGGGGAGTAAGTCCACCATAAGGGCTTTTGCCGAAATTTTGGTAGTCTCCAATATCCTGCGCTTGCCGGGGCGGACCTCACTATGCCGTGATTCAGAATGTCGTGTTCGGCAAGTTCCTCGTAGCCGTGGCCGGCGATCCTTATCCGACCACAAGCAACCAATTTTGGTATCAGTGCAAATGCGCCGCTCATTCGACTGTTATAGACCTCTACAAGTTGTCCGCCCCCAGCACTGCCTTCCTTCGACGGCGGCAACACCGCCCGGAACAAGCCCCGCGGTCTCACGGCGTGAGAGTCCTCAGGACGGACGCGGATATATATTGATGCATATCTCGTCTCTTGAACGGAAAACCTTACGTGCCGCTTTTAGAATGAGCTACGTCAGGGACGGCCGATCGAGAAGGCCTGGATGTGATCCCGCAAAGGGGGAGAAGGGGCCTATCCTCGGAGATATGGTGAGGAGGCTCAACGAAACAGACAAGTCGTCGCGGCAGGCCTGAGTTGCGGCTTAATCTAAATGCGGCTCTTAGTTCCGGTGTTCATCGCAGGGAAGAATGAAGCGGATCCGCGCCCCTCCGCCGGCATCGGCCTCAGCCCGGATCCTTCCTCCATGAGGTTGTATGATTTCTCGGGCTATCGATAAGCCGAGAACACGGTCCTTGCTTTCTCGGCTCCATGGCGAGATCCATAGTATTTTATAAAGACGTGTTCAAGTTCATCGGGGGAGCATGCCCGGTTCCGTATCACGGATATGAACGTGCTGTTGGCTATTGGCGCGTTCCAAGGTAATATGAATCTTCCCTACCGGCGCGGTGTAGCGAAAGGCGTTTTCGAGAATACTGTTGAGCACCTACCGTATGCGACCCCGGCCCGCATCGATCTCGCCGGCCTCTAATGCCGAAAGCCGGGATATCGGCAGCAATGCAATCCACTTTCGCACCTTGTCAAAAGCAGCCGTGCCCCGCCTTGCAAAACCTTATTTGAAGCCATCTCATAAATGGGTGTGTTGGCCCGAGACTGAGCGAGAATGGCTGTGCCGCGAAGGGCGAAGCAGACATATCCGCTGTGATATGGCGATGCAGCGCGACAAAGGTACAGGCATTCGCAGCCAGCCGAAGCCCGCAACCATTTATGAGATAGCTTATAGTGTGACGTAGCCGTCCGGTTCAGGCATACCGCTTGCTGTCCATTACGTGAAGCTTCAAACAAGAACACATGTGCAAATACATTATCAAAGATGAGGATCGAAATGAAGCGTATGATTGCTTATGGGTCGGCACTCATGATGCTTGCGTTGTCGCAGCTTGTTCCCGCTTTTCATATTCGGGATGATTTCGATTATAAGAGTGATCACTGGTTGTGGATCGAAGACGGAGACGGGTCGAGCATCTCGGTGGGAGATGGTATATGTACACTTCGGCTCGAAAATCCCGTTGTTGGGCGGTACTGTAATGCCGAGCTGGTGAATCGTGATGAAGAGCGCTACCGGTTTGGTGTCATGGTTGTTCGGTGCAAGGCATCCGGTATGCGGCCCGGCTCTCGGGGGTGGGGGTGGTGGGATCGGAATAAGCTCGAAATTTATTCTGATTTTGATGTGGCGTGGGTAATGCAGTCGGATGACTACAGTAACGAAAAGGGCACCAATTGGTTCCGATGGGGACATTGTGCGGGAGCCATGGAGGAACGGGTGTCGTGGAGCTTGGTTCAAGCGGTAGACCCACAAGAGTGGCACACGTATCGATTGGAATGGACGCCGGAATTCGTGAGCCTCACCATCGATGATTCTCTGTTTTCTAAATCCGTCAACCAAGTCCCGGACAACGTGATGAGCCTCGATATATGGGTTGACAACCAACCTGTCGGAGAATATGGCCCGACTTTCCTTTATTATGGCTGGGAGGGTATGTCTTGGGTACTTGTTGACTATGTAGAGGTGTGGGGCGGCGAGGCGGCAATAGCGGAGAATCAGCAAGTAAGCGATCATGCGAAACCTGAAGCATCCGCCGGTTCCATAACGGTTATAGGAATACAAGGGCGGCGGCGAACAGTTACCTTGCCCCGTGGATTTGTAAAGGGTGTTTGCAGCGGCTTTACCATTGATGGAAGACGTTTGTTTAGGCATGAAGGAGTTCGGGCGGGTGAGACCATTGTGCTTGGCAATAAAGCCGCTCAAGGTGTCTCGATACTGCACTTTTCCGCCGCCAACGTGATGGCGGTTGTCCGAATGGCCATGTAAACCTCGTTGCTGCAAAAGTTCGTCGGTATGATTCAATTGCTTAAATACGTGATCTACGGATTTTAATGCAACGCCGGTTGGGGTTGTGCGCGCCATGCGATTTATGCATGGCTTGATTTCCGTGGGAAGCCCGGCTCATGCATGGTCTCTTTGAGCCCATTCTTTAGTTCGTTTGCTTACCGCGACAACGAACCGACACGGGGGGGACATCAGATGAGACACATGGGCCCGGAGCTCGTATGTCGGTAACCGGCGTGATAGTATCCCCCAGCGCCGTTTCTATGAGCCTCGAGTCAAGTGATACATCACCGATGCGTGGCGGCCCCTCCTTTTCTTGATGTCGACGTAGACCGGTGAGCAGATGTGATGGATACGATGCGCGGGACAGAACGCGTTTGCCTACCTCAAAAAGACTCCATGAATTGGGACCACCTAAATGGTAGAGTCCTTTGAGACCATTCAAGAGGGCGCTCAATGTGATGCGTGCAATTTCGGCGCAAGAAATGCAGCTCCGGTACTCATCGTAGAAAAGGGTGACCGGCAGGTCGCGCACGAATCTGCTTTCAATCCAATCGACCGCCCCTTTGTCGCCGGTAACCGAAGGGCCCAACGGAAGGCCCAAGCGTATAATCGTCCACGACGGAGCTTGGCGGATATGGTTCTCGGCGTGTACAAACGTTGCACCGGCTACGCTGACGGGATCAGGCGTATCGGTCTCGGAGTAGCCCCCTACGGGTGGACTATTACCGGAAAACACCAAATCGGTGCTCAGGTACGTGATATGGCTTGACTCGCCAAATACCTCGACGATGCTACGTGTGCCGACAGCGTTGATAT
>WJJU01000065.1 GCA_014729595.1 Chitinivibrionales bacterium | reverse complement strand
GTACCGGGCACCAATCGCGTAAAATACCTTCACGGGGTAGTCGGTAAAGGAATGTTTGCTTATTTAGGTGGGCATGATCCTGAAGATTACTCACATGCGGTTGGGGAGGAACCCACGCTTTTGGATTTGCACAAGAACTCTCCCGGCTACCGCCTTATTCTTAATAATGTGCTTTTCCCGGCGGCCGAAAAGAAAGAGAAAAAAACGTGAATAACGGTGCCGGCCGCAAAGCCGTATGGGGGTGGGTACTCTATGACTGGGCCAACTCCGCTTTCGCACTCTCGGTAATGGCCCTCTTTTTTCCGGTGTTTTTTAAGACTTATTGGTGTTCAGAGAGCGACCCCACTTTCAGTACCGCTCGCTTAGGGATAGGACATTTCATCGCGGGCCTGACCATAGCGCTCATGTCGCCCATCTTGGGAGCCGTAGCCCAGATTGGTGTTGGAAAGAAGCGGCTGTTGGGAGGTGCGGTAGCGCTGGGCACGACGTCCGTGGCCGCTCTATTTCTGGTACCCGCGGGTAATTGGCTGAGCGCCTTGACGCTTTTCTTACTCGCGCGTCTCGGGTTCTCATTCGCTAATCTATTCTACGATTCGTTGCTTACCGATGTTGCCGAGCCGCGCTCTATCGATAGGGTGTCTTCGCTGGGATATGGAATAGGATACCTGGGATGCGGCCTCTTAGGGGTGGCGCATGTGGCCATGATTGAAGGGCACGAGGCGTTGGGCATTGACAAGGCGCTTGCCGTACGCCTGGCATTCCTCACCGCCGCGGTGTGGTGGGCTTTTTTCTCGATCCCTCTGTTCAAGTGGGTTCGGGAGAAATTGCGTCCGTGGCTATGGGGCGGGGTGGTGAAGAGAAGCCTCACTGAGACTTGGCGCACCGCTCGTGAGATTGGGCGCTCGCGCATGTTGCTGCTTTTTTTGGTGGCATTCTGGTTTTACAACGATGGTGTGCATGCCGTAGTGATGATGGCGGCGGACTTCGGCGCTTCGATCGGTATCCCACTCTCCGGGCTGATGATTGCATTGCTGATCACTCAGTTTGTCGCATTCCCCTCGGCCATCGGTTTTGGCCGTCTTGCCGGCGTGATCGGTGCCAAGCGCGCCATTTTGATTGCAATCGGCATCTATATTGTAGTGACCGCGGTGGCCGCTTTTTTCTTGCGAACTCAAACCCAGTTCATCATTCTGGCGTGCATCATAGGATCTGCACAAGGCGCTATCCAGGCATTAAGCCGTTCACTGTTCGCATCGATGATACCCCCGGAACGAGCGGCGGACTTTTTCGGGTTTTATAATTTGGTCGGAAAATTCTCGGTTGTGATCGGCCCCGGTCTGGTTGGCGGGATGACTTTGATCGGACGGGGGTGGGGGATGGGGCCGGAAGTTGCCTCACGCATTGGTATCGGTTCGCTGGCGATTCTCTTCGTTGTTGGAGGGCTGCTCTTGTCAAGTGTCACGGTGAGACCGCATGGGGCGGTGTAGGGGTGATATTGAAACCAATTTTGAGGTGCGCTCGTTCGATGCGGACATGAGTATCGAAGAGTATGGTAGGCTTCCCAAGCACCCTCTCTATATTGTGCTCGACAACCTTCGTAGCGCGTTTAATGTGGGGGCCATTTTCCGATTGTGCGATACAATGCGCGTGAGTGGCTTATATTTGTGCGGCTATACGGCATATCCACCGCACCATAAACTCAGAAAGACCTCTTTGGGAACCGTTGACTTTGTGCCGTGGCGCCATTTTGATTCCGCGGTTGAGGCGGTTACGGTACTCCACGATAAGGGGGTACAGGTATGGGCGGCTGAAACGACCTCACATTCAACACCCTATACCGATATCCGCTGTCCGAGGAGAATCGGAATTGTGTTTGGGAACGAAGCCCTGGGGGTTAGTCCCGAGGTACTTCGCCTTTGCGATGATTTTGTCGAAATACCAACTTATGGCTTTAAAAACTCTTTGAATGTAGCCACTTCGGTAGCGGTCATCGGTTATCGCTTACTTGAAGCGATAAAAAGGGAGGACAATGCCGATACGGCATAAAGGCCAAAGGAGTTGTTACGACGATTTGGGCTGGACGTGGACCGAGCTAAGATCTTGTTGTACAATCTCTTCCCGGCGCTTCAAATGGGCTCCGCCCGCATAATCGGCGGCGACGTAACGGCGAATAGTTGCCCATACCGCCCGAGTGCGACGGCACAAGGGACACAACGGTATGATCCCGACGGGCTCCGTCCGCCCTATACGGCGGAACGAAAATGACAACGAGGCGAATACAAGGCGTGTTTAGCGATTACGCAACGAAGTCGGCGCGGCGAGGGTTCGCCGGGAAGGTGTCGCCAATTATGCCGTAGGGCATCGGGAGGTTTTGGATGGAACGGTGTTGTTCCCGGGGGGCGGCGGCTAAGCGAAATCGCGCCCCACGGGAGTGCGCAACTACCGACGTCCACCGGAACGGCCGCGACGGGACCGAGCACGTTTGCGAGCTTCTTCACGAATTCTTTTTCGTTTTGAAGCGTTCAGCTTCCTTTTGCGTTCTTCACTGGGCTTCTCGTAGTGACGAAATTTTTTTACGTCCGAGAGAATACCTGCGCGTTCACACGTTTTTGAGAACCGCTTTAGTGCCCGTTCAAATGCCTCGTCTTCTCTGACCCTGATTCCGTTCATGAGCGATAATCCCTGTTCTTCAAGGGGTGAATC
>WJJU01000680.1 GCA_014729595.1 Chitinivibrionales bacterium | reverse complement strand
GCGAAGGCGTTATTGTCTGCGCCGGCGATTCGGCGAGAAGGCCGCCGAGCAGAAGTATGACCGTTGCCGTGAGGGCGGGGCGGCAGCTATTCGCTGCAAAACGCATGACACTCAAAAGCTCGCTCCTTGTCTTTCTATCCGAAAAGCGGGGGGAAGACGGAGGATGATCGCGAATGCACCTTCCCCCCGTGGGCGGTACCCGCCAAAAATTGCAACACTATGAACGATTCGAGAGATTGCCTAAGTCGGTAACTCTCCTAAGGCTTTGGCCCAAAGCGAGTTACACATGGTCACCCCTAAGGGTGAGAATTGATTATAGCAATCATGGTAAAAAGAATGCAAGTAAAAAATTTTGACGATGAGATACTTTTTTCTTTATTTGCCGTCGTCCTGAAACCCGCTTTGGCGCACCGGGCGATAGAGAATATGTATGCCAAGGCGTCGAAACGCACGGATGTCGAGTTTCGCCAATTATGAAGAAATGCCGAACATACTATGTAATCTTATTTCGTCGTTCTAGGTGAGGAAAGCGTGCACTACGCGGGAGACATAACCGAATCGGTCCCGCCCGGTGGGACCGGTACTCCACAAGCAGGGGAACGCAGTGACAACTCTTGAGGTGAGAAAGCTTGAAAGTAGTGCGGGGCATACCGACGGGGGAATGTTCAATCCCCGGTGCGGGATGAAAGCCTTATCGGCTCACCACACTAAAAGCAATAATAAGTACGGGCAAAGCCCGGAATGCCTTGGGTGGCGGAACGGCGGTGATAAAGCACAAGAAATACAATGAATACCGTGCCGATGCGAAGATCGGGACTGGTAGTCCCTACGCTTCAGAACGGAAGTGACAACGGCTTGTGCGATTTCCCGCGAGAGACCGCGCAAAAACTACAAAAGGGTTTGGCGCCGAAAATACCTTACGTATACGTAGCGGAACGGCACAGAAAATCGACGAATTTAGGTGTAAGCCCGAACGTATTTTCTGAAAGCTCGATTCGATACGAGTGACCTCACAATCAATACCGAGGGTAACTACATGGCCGTGAGCAAATTATCTCTGAAGCCACAAAAGGACGTTATTGTTTTTTGTATGCGTCTGCTGATCGCGGCGGGGGTGCTTATTGGTATTTGGGCCTTTATTCCGGCCAAGGTACTGGAGCCGCTTATGCGGTATGAAGCACGCATGCTCGCGGTGCTGCTCCGGCTGTTTGGACTCGCGCCGCGGGTTGACGGAGCGACAGTGTGGACCGGTAAATTCAGCGTCGTTGTCGTCAAGGAATGCCTGGCGGTGGACGCCGCGCTGCTATTCGTTGCGTATGTGCTGGCGTATCCGGCGCGTATTATTGACAAAATAAAGGGCGTCGCGTTCGGTGTTGTCGGCATGCATGCCGCCAACCAGCTTCGCCTCATCGGCCTCTTCTTTACCGGTTACGCCAATCGCGCATGGTTTGAATACGTGCATATCTATTTTGGCCAGGCATTCGTACTCCTTGCGGTCATCGGTGGTGTCGGTTTGTGGATGTCCAGTTTCTCGGGGTTCACGATTGTGCGCAGGCGTTGGTTGTTTTTAGCCAAAGTCTTGGGCTATTCCGCTCTCGGGTTCGCCCTCTGGGTACCGTTGCACCCGGCATATGTCGCGGTGCTGGAAACAACACTCAAAGGGATCTTCTCCGTTTTCGATGTCAACCTGATTTTTGCGAAATACAAACTGCACGAAGGAACATTCAATATCGTGGCGTTCATTGCATTAATGGCGGCTACATCCAATCTCGATTGGCGGGCGAAAATACGCCGCGCGGGGATCGGGTTGGCGGTACTCGCCGTCACGCACATGCTGTTCAAGCTGGGTCAGATCTACATAACCGAAATAACCGTTCGGTACGCCGACGCCGTGCTTATCGGGGTGTTTCGCCTCACCGCCGTCGTTCTGCCGGTGGTGCTGTGGGCATGGGTAAAATTCCCCTACCGCCGTCAGTACCGCTGCCCGCTCTGTGGCGAATGGAAAACCGGCATAGCGGAACACGTGCGCGCCAAACACGGCACCGAGGCGCTCGACGACGAGCGGGTGAAACGAGTGGTGTCGATGGCCGAAGAGAGTGAGGGGGAGCAGTTGGTGGGCTCTGAGGGTGACCCAAAGCACAACAAGGTCGCCTTATAAGACGTTGGTGGCAACATACCGGAACGATTGGATTGTAGGCGGCGGCAAGAGACGAAGAAACAGTGACATTTGGAGACAGCCCGTTTAAAATAGAAGACGGCGGCGCATAGCCAGAAAAACACCTCATTTTTGGTTAAAAGAACAAGGATCGGCAAAACTCGGCTCTATCCGGCTCATAGAACTTGGGACTGAGCAGTCCGATCAAGTAGTTTATGGATGCCAGAATGCGGTAATATGTCTGAAATTCAAAGCCATAGAGACCCGGGTCTTTACCAATAATATGACAAACGAAGGCTGTGCAATGGATGATAGATGGCTGACGGTCGATGACATTTGCAAATATCTGAATGTAAGCAACGAGACGGTCTACAAGTGGATCGAACAGCGGGCTATGCCCGGTCATCGCGTCGGCCGTCGCTGGATGTTTAAACAAGACGAAGTGGACGAATGGGTCCGCTCCGGCGGTGCGGCTGACAAATCCGATAAGCCGGACACCGAGCAATAGGGAGCAACCATGGCAGAGCCGATTCACGACAAGATAAAACGATCCCTCCAGGCAGCCGAAGGCTTGTATCACCGTCTGGTACTGCTGGTGGGTGAGACCGGTTCCGGCAAGACCGGCGTCCTTCGGGATATTGCCAAGGAATTCGGTTCACCCGTCGTCAATGTCAATCTGGCGCTCTCCGGCGAGCTACTGGAGCTGACAGCCAAGCAACGGTCACTGCGGCTGCCGGGCATCCTCGATCAGATCGCGGACCAGGCTCAAGCACCAGTGGTGCTGGACAATCTCGAGATCCTCTTTGACAAGGATCTCCAGACCCATGTGGAAACGGTCCTGCGCGAGATCCACAAAACAGTCAGCGGCCAGTTCATCTCCTTCAATGCCGACAACCGCCAGTTCTTCCTCGACCTGAAGAAGACCGACGATTTCGACGCACTGATCGACAAACGAGCCGAAAGCCTGGGCCAGGCTCAACTCGACCGTTTCTATTACGAAG
>WJJU01000064.1 GCA_014729595.1 Chitinivibrionales bacterium | reverse complement strand
CTTGAGATGGGTACGCTCATTCTTCATCTAAAGAGTAAAGACTTTCGTCGATTCTATTCATGGTGAATTTCCGTTTTAGTAGTGATGTACTGCCCTCTCTCGCACCCCGTCCTACCGCCAGCCGTTCGGTCGCATCCGGCTCCCTCACTTTTACATAAACGTCCTTATGTGTCCGCTGCGCCGTCCCTGGCTGCGCACATGCTCGGAATATGGAGTTGATGCTATTGTATCGCATGTCAACATAAGGGGGTTTATGTAAACTGGCGGCTTCACGGCCGGGGCACTCGGTTCCCCCTTCGCCTTCGGCTACGGCGGGACAGGCAGGCAAGCGTTCCAGTATCGCAGCCGTTCGCTTCGCGCACTCCTCTGCAATCCTTCCACGCATCGAATCCCACCCACCACCCTCGAAAAGCAAAAACCACCGACAGCAGCTAAAAGAAAAACACCGGAAGCCGGAAACCACCTTCCTCGATTCAAGCAAGGTACATCCGTTCTCGCATGAGTCAACCCGCTCCGTTGCACTCCGGGGTATGACACATGCTGCGAGTCCCGACATGTCGGGATATAGTCCGGTTATCGGGGAAAGGTGAATGCTGCTCCACAGTGGGAGCCCCTGTGCAGGGGCGGACGGGCTACAATCCCGATGCGGACCGACATCCCCCAAAAATGTCGGGGAGCCTACCTTAATGTGATGGGTCGGGCGGGGTGATATCAATGCAGTTCCTGCCCAGGTTTGCATAATACCAGCTATGTGGCGTCAGCGAGACCCATGCACCGGACGTGCCAATGGGCACATAGCTTGTATTATGTAAAGCGACATGCCGGGACGGCAACGGAGCGTACTACGTCCCGGCTACCATATTTGTTTGAGGAGTCGCAGGGGTTTATCCCCGATCACCGCAGATATAATGCCTTGGAGTCCCTACCATATCATTCTTCGTCTTCGTCGTTCACGCCGTTTTCGGCAGCGAGACCGTCGACCATCCGCATGACCGTTTTCTGGTCTTTGGGCGGTAGCTTCTGGAATTTTTCAAGGTGTCGGCGGGCTTTGGGGCTCAGTTCATCTTTTATCGTCTTCTGTGTGCTTTCACCGGTCAGATAGCTCACCGTCACGCTCAATGCCTCGGCCAGTTTTTTAAGCGTCTCGATGGTCGGGTCACCTTCCGCGCTCTCGTAGTGGGCAATCATGCGCTTTGAGATGTTAACCCGTTTACCGAGTTCTTCCTGGCTGAGGCCGCGGGCTCTGCGGGTATTGAAAAGCCGTTCACCGACCGGCGTTCGTTGCACCTGGCTGAATTTGGTTCCTTTGGTAGGACCTGGTTTCTTTTTCTTCATGCATAAAAAATAAGTCCACCTTGCCAAAACAATGCGAAAATATGTATCATTAATTTTCAAAAAAGATGGGTCTTGACAGGATTTTTCCGAAAATAAAAAGGCCGCCTGACCCTCGCCTGAGAAACTTGAGTCAGCGGCCCGTACCAAACGCCCGAAAGGGGGCGCATAGATGTCTAAAAAATACCTTTCCGCAGGCTCACCAGCCATTATTACGAATGACTTGTTCCTTGCCGCCTTCCTGTATACGGTCAACTGCGAGCTGGCCCGTATCGAGAAGAACGAGCGACGGCGGGTGTCGTTTGTGTTCGTGGGTGAACGGGTGCGTGAGCTACGGGAGGCGTACCGTGCCGGTCCGGTGCGGGTGGACATGCTCTCTTTTCGGGAGAATCTCAACAGGCTTCGCTACCTTCTCAGTGGAAAGGCCGCGGGGCAACCACCCGATGAAAGGAGCATGCCATGCCCAACCGAATCCCCGAATCAATTATCCAGAGTGTAAAAGCCAACACTCTCTTCCTTTCGCTGCTCAAATCCTACGGAATCAAGACCAGCAAAAAGGGCAACAGCTACATGGCTGTATGTCCCTTCCACAACGACAGCCAGGCCTCTTTGTCAATCGACCGTAAACAGAACCTTTTTCACTGTCTGGGCTGCGACGCCGCCGGGAATGTCATCCAGTTTGTAGAACGGCTGGAAAATATCAGCTTCCCGAAGGCGGTTGACCGGCTGCTTGCCTTAAGCCGGAGCCCAGGGATGGGCGAGAGACGACTTGCGCAGCAAGGCCCGAAGGGCGCTGAGCTGGATGCGAAGCGCAACGGTAATCCCCGCATAGCGGCGGTTGATGCTGCAATCAGCAGCGAAAAGGAAAAAGAGGAAGAAAAACCGGTAGAGATATCCACCGAAGAACGCAACGCCCTTTTTCTCCACATTGTCAATCAATCGGTGGAAGACCTGCGCAACAGTGAACCCGGCCGCACCTACCTTGAAAAGCGTGGCCTTGAACCGCTGCGGCTGCTCGAAAGCTATACCGTGGGGTTCCATAGCGGCAGCAGCTTCGATAAACTGGCCGATACCGAACGGGCGAAACTGGAAACAGTCGGCCTTATCCGGGATGGTCGCAGCCTTTTTGATGGGTGTATCGTGTTCCTCTTGGTAAAGGATGGTCGAATCACCACCATCTACGGACGCAAAGCGGTATCCGGCAACGGTTCCCACTACCTTTTACCCTGCAAGCGTGAAGGCCTGTACCTCCCGACCGCTGGTCTCAATCCACAAAAGCCGGTTGTCATCACCTGGTCTATCATCGATGGCCTTTCCCTTTTCGCCGCCGGTATTACCAATGTGCTTCCGCTTCTGGGAGTAAACGGTTTTTTGCCCGACCATCTGGCCTATCTTTTGGAGCAGTCCTTCCCTAAAATTTTTATCGCCCTTAACGGTGATGATGCCGGTAACCGGGCGGCGGCGGCACTCAAGCAGAATCTTGCCGGCAATAACCTCACCGCTCAGATTATAGAACTGCCCGCCGGGGAGGATATCAACTGCCATGCGGCGGGAGGAGGTCAAGAAAATCAGGCCCGGCGATATCGACTTCGATAATGGAATGGTCATCATCGAGGGCAAGGGCGGCAAAGACCGGGTTGTTCCGGTCGGCAAGAAGTGCCTTGAAGCAATCCGTCGCTATCTCTACGAATCCCGCCCGTTCATGGCCGCCGCCGACTGCGGGGAACTCTTCGTCACCCGCCGGGGCTACGGTATGGGTGATTACACCATCCGTCAGGCAGTGATAAACGTCACCCGTGCCGCCGGAATCCAGCGTCATGTGAAGGTCCATACCATGCGCCACACCTGCGCTACCCACATGCTCAACAGCGGTGCCGATATCCGCTACGTGCAGGAGATGCTGGGGCATGCCAGTCTGTCGAGCACACAGGTGTACACGCATGTATCAATAGGAAAGCTGAAAGAAACGCATAAAAAACACCACCCACGGGAACAGGAGGAATAGACGTGGAAGAATACCTCGTAACCGACTATCTGGAGTCTCTGCGCATACAGGGCAGGCACCCCGACACCATTGCCGAATATGGCTGGAACCTGCGGCACTTTGCGGAGCACCTCAGCGGTGTATTCGCATTTTCCTTTTTAGCCGCCGACGAAGCGACCATCCGGGGCTACTATCTGGCGGTGAAAGAAAGGGGATATGCGTCAAAAACGGTCTGGAAAAAGTGCCATGCGGTGTATGTCTTTTATGAATATCTGAGGAAAAACGGCTTTTTGCTGCTCAATCCCTGCCCAGACTCGAAGGCCATGGATGGCCGGAGAGCACGGCCAAAGGCCGCCCGAAGGGCACCGAGCCGGACGCGAGGTGTGAACGTGGTCTATGAGAGCGAAAACCGGCTTCCGCGCTCGGTTCCGGACTGGCAGAGCCTCCAGCAGACGTATACCCGGCTGAAAAAGTCCTCCCACTGCTGGGAACAGCGGGATTATGCGATTATCGATCTTGCTTATTCCTGCGGTTTTCGCCGGGGTGAGCTGCACGGCTTGAATGTCGATGATATCGAGCAGCAGGATCCCGACAATGTCGGGACAGGCTCTAGCATCCGGGTAAAGGGCAAGGGCGGTCGGGAACGGGTGGTCCCGGTAGGCCCGCACGCTCTCAAAGACCTGCTTTATTACGTGTATCATATCCGGCCAAAGTTCCTCAAGGGCGGCACCACAAAGGCGCTGTTCGTCTCGTGGATAGGCGGCGGCCGGCGGATGAACGCCCGCTCGATAAATAAGGAGTTCGGGCGGCTGCACGGCAAATACGGTTTTGGCCGTGGCTTTGCCCCCCACAACCTGCGTCATGCCTTCGCCACCGACCTCATCCGCCACGGTGCACCGGTGCAGGATGTCTCCCGGATGCTGGGGCACAAGAAGCTTGAGACCACGCAGGTCTATACCCGGTTGGTACCGATGGACTTGAAGCGGTGCCATGCTCGGTATCACCCGAGGGGTGAATAATGAATATCTTTAAACGCAATCCTGTTGCACACAAATACCAAAAATGGTATATTAATAGCATGGAATATGACGTAAGGCTTCTCGACCCGGCAAATGAGTTTATCGACAGTCTGCCCGGAAAAATGCAGGCGAAAGTGTACCACACAATCGATATGCTCAAGGAGTTCGGCTACCAGCTCAAGGAACCGTGGTCGAAGACGCTTCGGAATGCCGAGGGAATGAAAGAGCTTCGTGTAAAACTGGCATCGAATATCTGCCGCTTGTTCTACTTCCATCACAAGGACAAGCTGTATGTGGTAACATCGGGATACACGAAGAAACGGGACAAGACAGACAAGCGGGAAATCGAGCGGGCGCTGCGTCTGATGCACGAAGTATTACGGGAGGAACCGCAATGATTAAAAGCCACGATTTTAACGACCTTCTGAAGAAGAAAATGGAAGACCCCGAGTTCCGCAAAGCCTGGGAAGAGCAGGAAGAGGAGTTCGAGGTTGCAAAAGAACTTATCAAGCTGCGACTCAAGGCCGGGTTGACGCAAAAAGAGCTTGCAAAGAAGGCGCATACCTCACAACCGGCAATCGCCCGGCTCGAATCGGGAAGCTACCGGAATGTGAGCATGAATTTTTTGCGAAAGGTCGGCCACGCTCTCGGTGTCGAGCCACATATCAGCTTCCGCCGGGTAAGAGGAGCACATTAACCGTGCTCACAGCAGCGAAAGAAACTTCGCCCGTGTTAACCGGAAATGATGTCCGGTACACGGGCCTTTATCTTTTTAGCTGCCTATCTTCTTTCGCTGCGAAAAGTAAAATCCCCGCAATCCAAGCCCCGCACCTCTGGCTGAAAAGGCCTCCCGTTCAAAAACCGCTTCTAAGCGATTTTGAGATTTGCGTTTACCACATCAAAAAGGAATTTGATCAGGATGGCGGCGACTACTCCCACGCATACCTCGATCTCGACATCTGCATCCACGATCTACATGTCGATCCCTCAGACCAAAAGGCAATCATAATCCACTTTGCTGACGGCACAAGCCAAAGCTACTCCATCTACCGCAACAGCGACGAAGAGTGGTCACGACGCGATGATTCCTTGGTGTGCACGGAAGACCGCGTGATTACCCAAATGGAGGTCCGAACGTCAGGTGCGTGGCCGGGTGACGTGGCATTCAGCCAGACCTTTTCGCCTGGAATCGTGCTCGAGGTAGGAACAACTCGTCGAATCGAATTGTACGCCAATGCGGCGGACATCATTGCGAACCCCGCGGCATTCGCCTTTACCGTTGGGGAGGGTGATTTCAATGCGGGGATTGCGGCCTACCATTTTGGGGCACGGATGTATGATCCGGTGGTGGGGGGCTGGTTGAGTGCAGATCCGGTTGGGCAGTTCTGGGGTTCGTATGCATACGCTGGTGGTAATCCCATAAATGCAGTGGACCCCGATGGCGCTGCGAGTGTGAAGATTTCCGCAAGCGGTAATGCAATGGCTGCTGCTGGCGCCGGTGGGGAAGTTGACTTGGTAAAACTGAATATCAATGCTGCACTAAGGTGGTGGGCGAACAGCGGTTTGCCAGGGCATTGTCTTGCACTCGCAGGTCAGCTTGGGTTGGATGCAATCGAGCGGTTAGTCTTCTACGATACAAGTCCGAATTCTGCTGGACAACCACTGTCGTTTGGCGATCTTGGTTGGAAGATATATGCTGGCGCTTCCGCTGGGGCCTGGGCCGATATTGGCCTCTCGATTCATATAGGTGAGGCTGGCGACTTTGGTGTAAAGGCCTTCGGGACCCTTGCCGCAGGAATGGGCGTTATTGGGCGGCTTGGTTTGACATTTGACATACCTCAGTCTGGAGAGCGTTTTGGAGGCTGGGGAATTAGCTTTGGTGGGAGTATTATTGCGCTTGGTGCCGTTGCAGGTACAGGTGTCGAAGTCAGTGGCAACCTACCAAATATTCCTAGCCTATACGATTCTTTTAGTGAGGGGCTACCCGCATGAACCGCCGGCGTGATCGGCTCAAAATACTGCTCTGGGATCGCCATGGGTTCCGGCTTTTCTATAAGCGCCTTGAGCAGGGCTGCTTTCAGCTTCCTTACCAGGCCTCAGGGTGAACGGCTTTACGCATTGATGCCTGCGATCTTTCCATGGTCATTGAAGGGGTTGATTATGGCAGATCTTCCTGAGCGGCCGATTGAAAAAGGTAATTTCGGTACCGGCATCATGGCTTGCGTGACCAATGATAAATACCTCTACCAAATGCCGTTGAATCGCCAAGCTCAGAAATTTCGTAACGAATTCACTGTTGAGTTTGCGGAGTCAACCTTGTGTGACATCATTACCCGCACTGTTTTGCGGTTGGAGCCGGTGTGTGAAGTGCGGAAAACGGATTTACTAAGGGCTAAGTATCCGCAAACTGATGAAACCACGATTCCCGTCCCGATAAAGAAGAAAAGAGGCAAAACTCACCAAGGGTGCTACTGGGTGTACTATGATCCAATCCAGAGGATTGTCATATTCGAGTGTCGGCACGGGTGATGTCGGGCCGGCCACCCCGGACGCTCCATTCTCCTCCGCGTTCGGAAACCCCGATTCCGCAAGTGGCGGTGGCATCGGGGATGAACCCCGTTACTCACTTTGGCGGCGGACATGGGGCCACCCTAAACCACGGTAACGGATCAATGCCTTGAAACACGCAAGTTCTCCTTGAAGGCGTTCGAAGCTCATGGGATTACAAAGTGTGCTTGGACGAGTGTCCATTTTTGGGCGGTGATATCAGGTGGAGGTTTTCCGGTTGCTATCGCCAACCCCCAACCGTGCTTGTGGTTTTTCGCTATTTTTTGATATTTGGTTTTTTTGTTCAAACATGTCAAAAGCCTTGCGGGGCGATTCCTTTCATGCGAATACTATTCCTTACTTATCAGGGCCACGTCGAGGGCTCGACCAATTCGATTGCATTCTTGGCGGACGGCCTTGCGCGGCGGGGACACGACATTTTTGTCGGGTGCCCCAAGGGTCGGCATCTCTGGCGAATTCTGGAGCGGTCTCACGTCAAGCGCCTTCCGATGGTGTTTCCGCGCAAGGGGAGCATGACCACGATGCGGCTGATTAGGGATGCCGTACGGGCTTACGGTATACAGATTATCAACGCTCAGGCAAGCCATGACCGGTATGCGAGTATTTTGGCCCGCCGCCTCTATCGCCTCCGCTGCAAAGTGGTCCATACACGGCGACAGTTTCCCCGTAGTATCGGCGGACCGCTTCAGAACTGGTTTTATGTGCACGGTACCGATCGCATTGTCGTTATAAGCCATTCGCTTAAGAGGATTTTTGTAGAGCGGGGAATCCCTTCAAAGCACATGACCGTGATACACAACGGCACTCCGCGTGACCGATATAAGCCGCCGGATCCGGAAGTCGTCACCTCTTTAAGGGCTCGGTTCGGCTTCTCGCCCGAGGATCGCGTTGTCGGCTGTGTCTCGCGACTCAAGAACCAGGATCAGCTTGTACGGGCTATGCCGCTTCTTGAAGATTTGCGGGTGAAACTGCTGTTTGTGGGAATTGAGCCGGGTACGTTTGGCGAGCTTGCGCGGGAACTCGGCGTGGAAGACCGGGTTTATTATGCGGGGTTGGTCGGCAACCGCGAAGCACTCGATTACTATGGGCTGTTCTCTGCATCGGTGTTGGCCTCGACCATGGAGGGGTTCGGCCTGGTGCTCGTAGAGGCGATGGCTTATGATGTTCCGGTAGTAGCTACAAAGGCGCAGGGGATTGTGGATGTAGTACGTGACGGCGAAAATGGATTGCTGTTCGAGGACGGCGACGTGGGGGGATTGGCCCGCGGACTTCGACGGATACTGACCGACACCGATCTTCGCCGGCATCTGTGTCTAAACGGCCGCACAAGCGCATTCGAGGAGTTTACGCTCGAAAAGACGCTCGACAACTACGAATCATTCTTTAAGGAGCTTACGCGTGAATAACCAACCGCATAAAAAAAACAGGAGGAACGTCTGGCGACGTTCCCCCTGCCACCCCATCATCACACACATCAGCCACTTGGCAGTGGCTTGGCACATCTCTCCGCCCTTAAGTACTATCAAGCGGCGTGCCAAATAATGGAGCCTATTGTCGGTGCTATGCAAATGAATATGTAACTTATCAGAATACAATGACTTGCGTGTGCGCGGCGAGGCGGAGGCAACAAATTCATTGTAAGCGTACTTCGGATTGCGTAGGGCAATATGCCCGAATGCGGGCGAAGGGGAACCGGGTTTCATGCCGGAGTGAGAGCGATGCATTTAGGAGTCGCTTTCAGAATGAGCAACGTTGGGGATGGCTGGGGGAGATGGCATGGCTGTGATCCCGGAAAAGCGGGAGGACGAGGCATATACTTGGTGATATGGTAAGGAGGCGCAACGAAAAAGGCAAGTCGTCGCGTCCGGCCTGGGTGGCGGTTCATTGTGAAAACGGCACTAAACCTTGTCGCACTTCGTTGCCTAAGTCCATCCCTTGATTTCATCGTCGCATTATCCGCGAATATCATGCACCCGCCGCCCGACACTTCGCAGTGTATAGGCAATCTCGACGGTATTATCCCATCATAATGAGCCAGGCAGTATTTTAGGCGGTCGGAAGTGGGCTCGATGCATGGGGCTAATGCAAAAATTGTGTGAATCATATTCAGAGGGCTCAAGCAAACGTCGGGGAGAAACGTGAGTGGGTTTGTAAAACGATCGACGACAAAGCGACGGCTGGAGCCGGAAGGTAACGTTGTGTTGCACGGCGCGGGGCAGTCGCCGGAAGCGTTTCGGAGTTATTACGCGCTGCTTTCCCCTACGGTACCGTGCTTATATATGACATATATTGGTCTTGGAAGCCGAAATGTCGAGGATTGGCTGCTGGGGCTTGACGAAGAGTTACGGTGCTACAAGACCTCGCCGGTACCTCAGATTGGGCTTTCGATGACTAAGGACGGGGAGCCGTGGAATCACTACGACCAGCGCGTTGCGACGGGTGAGTTCGATGAAAATATTGAGCGGTTGTGTGCCGGGCTTGCCAAGCTTGGGCGCCCCGTCTTCATTCGCCTGGGGTATGAATTCAATGGAGAGTGGAACGGCTATGAACCCGAGGGTTTTCGACGGTCCTGGATACGCGTTTGGAACGCTTTGCGGCGGCACGGTCTCGATGACGTTGCGCTGGTGTGGTGCTATGCCCCCGATGCGGAAATGACGGCGGATCATCGGCCGTTCTATCCGGGTGATGAATATGTTGATTGGTGGAGTGTCGATCTGTTCAGCACACGCGATTTTTTTTCGCCAAAGGTTCATCGGTTTCTCGATGAAGCCGAGGAGCGGCGATTTCCGGTGATGATTGGTGAGACGGCGCCGCGGTATGTGGGGGTGGAAAAGGGGATCTACAGTTGGGATCAATGGTTCCAACCTTATTTCTCGTTGATACACGCCAGGCCGTGCATTAAGGCCACCTGCTACATTAACTGGAACTGGGCTATGTACCCCCAGTGGCTCGACTGGGGGGACTCACGCATAGGTGAAAACCATGAAGTGCTGTCACGGTATCGTCGAGAGATGGCCATGCCGTGGTATGGGCATGGCTCGGTGGATGGCAATTAGTATCCGTTCAGAGCATGGCATGCCGCACATTGAGGTTAGTCGGCTTGATACGGCGGTTTTCGCCGTTTTTGCGGAGGCGATGAACACAAAAGTACCTGATGTCACTGATCCCGCCGCGCGGTGTCGAAGTGTCCGCGGTACTCGAACAGTCCAAAAAAATAGATACTCTTGGAACGGCTATTGAATCGGCATAGACGTAGGGGTAGGTAAACATGGGAACGTCGGGCGGGAGACGGGAACGATCGATGATGCGGGGGGGCGATATACGAGGGGACAACGGCGAGGTTAAGCTTGAAGCACGGCGATTGTTGTCTCTTCTGAAATACACCAAGGGATACGGGCGTCGCTATGCCCTCATGTTCTTTTTTCTGATCTTTCAGATGGGGACATACCAATTGCTGGCTTACTCCCTCAAATACCTGATCAACGATCTCATACCGGCCAAGCGCTTGGATTGGTTACTCATGTTTTTGGGGGGATGGATCGTCGCCTTTGCCGTGCACGGTGTGTTCACTCTTCTTGCCGCTCGTCAACGCATCGAGATTGTCCAGACGCTCGTGGCGCGGATACGGGCGAAGCTTATTCGCAAAATGCAGGTGCTCTGTATCAAGTATTTCGATACCCGCGGGACCGGAGCAAGCTCGGCGCGACTGCTCATGGATGTCGACAAGACCCAGCAGTTCTACAGATGGATGATGGTGAACTTTCTTCAGGGCGTAATCGGCATCGTGATGGTAATTCCGCTTTTGTCTACTATCGATCTGCGTCTTACCATAGTTTCCGCGATCTATGTTCCGTCGATTCCTTTTATCCAGCGCTTGTTCCGAAAATTCCTGATGACCAGGGCGCATCGCTTACGGGACACCAATGCGCGGCTCAGCGAAAAGCTCGTCGATTTTATTG
>WJJU01000063.1 GCA_014729595.1 Chitinivibrionales bacterium | reverse complement strand
GGAAGGCACCGTTAAGCCATTCGGCTACATGCCGATTGATGAATCGAAAATTCCCGTTGTCTTGCAAGCAGTGCGGCGCGAGGAGGGGGAGATTGATTCCCAAGCGGTGAAAACCGTCGCACCTACGCTGAGCTACGGTTCAGTATCCAAATGTGATATAGGTGCAATTTGGACCGACGAAGCGCTTTTGTTGGTGTGCAAAGGCCTCTCCGACGATGTCTCGGTCACTGTTGCGTTTGACGGTAAAAACGGCAAGAATGCTTTTCTGGCATATTCCGACTGGTTCGTTACCGCTTCCGGTGGCTCCGATTCGCTTGAGACGTATCATTTCGTCCGAAAGGTGACGGGCGAGGGTATCGAGTACGAGAAGAGAGCATGGCGAGCGGAAGGTCGACGGATAACGGTTGATAATATGACGGTCATTCTCTTGCCGTGGCATGATTTGGGAATAATCCCATTTGCCGAAAGGCACTTTGGGTTGGCCGTTTTTGTTACCGACGGCAATGGCAAACGGATAGGTTCACTTCCCGAAAAAGCAGTCCGTGATATTCCCGGTACGTGGGGTGACTGTGTACTTCATGACGATGCGGGGAAGGCCGGTCAATAATCGATACAAACGGTGGCTGTAGTTCAATCGGTTAGAGCACTGGATTGTGGTTCCAGTTGTTGTGGGTTCAAGTCCCATCAGCCACCCCAATACAAATGGCCTATATGATGATTGCATAAGGGCCAATTTGCAAAATGGGTGCGGTTTCAATCTCGAAATCGCACCTTTTTTATCTATATTCTCTTTGAGATTTTTAAATCCGATACGCGTTTCGTAGCCGGCGGAAGTGTTGCCGTTCGCGCCGCCAATTACGAGTCTCTCCAGCGTGGAAACCTGAATTCGTTCCCTTTCATCGGCGAGTCGTGCGGCAACTTTATCAATGTAACCGTTCGAGATCTGTATGGATGTGCCGGTGAGTTCCCATCTATAGCTTCATTGCGCTCTTTTAATTCATTTATCTGGGATGCCTGGTCATATTCGCGCTCGATTTCGCTCAACATCTCTTTGCCCTGGAGCCCTGCGCGCACCTCATCATAGCATTTTTGCGTCTCTTCATACGTGCCGTTGCCGGTAAACCACTGATGTAGTACAAGATTCATTTCGCGCATACTGACGGAAAGCGCGGAAAGGGATATCTGACGAGTTTTGGTTCGTATCATCATTGAACTTGACCGGATATGTTAATGGATGGAGTGAAAAGGGAAACCTTTTTCTATGCGGTGCAAATCCTATATATAATAGAAGCACACTTAGTCTCCGTTCATATTCGGCTTTTAGCGAAGCTACCGCCATTCCGGACCTGAGCCGGCGCGCGCAGTGGCATGCAAACCGGCAAAATTGTTTGTTTCGATGGTTGGGAGCCGAGTTTACTGGAGTGTCGTTGGGAAACGGCGACCCTGAACAGTAACGAATCCGTTCCCGCCTCCAAATTGGTCAAACCGTTCCCCGAGGCCATTTTTGCGTCATTCTACCTTGCCTGCACCTCGACAACGCCAACCATGTCCGCCGCTTCGTAGGGGATGCTGAAATACCTATAAGTGCCCGGAACTCTGAAGGTGTACGAAAAACTTTCGCCGGGAGGAATGTTACCGGAATCAAATGTTGAGGCACCTTCGGGTACCGAAGCGTTGGAGGGGTCCAGTGCCTTGTCGGGGTCGGCGGTAACGGTATGGATAAGCTCGGACGTGTTATTCCAGCGGACCGTCTCCCCCTTTCGGATCGTGATACTTTCGGGTACGAAGTCGAGTTGATCGGTCATTATGACGGTAGTGGCGGCCTCGGGGGCCGTGAGTTGATTTGTGTAAGCTTCGCCGTTACCCTCGGTGTAACGTGGAGTCAAACGCTCGTCCTTGACGGAAAGCTGATTGAACGTAACGTACCAGAATGGCAGCTCCGAACCGTCCGGCAAGGTAAACCCGGTATTTACCGGTTCTCTTATGAAACCTTGTCCGCCAAGGGTGAACGGCGCCGCAAGAAGTTGGAATTGTCGTTTTGTCGGCAATACTTCTTCGTCGAATACCAGTGTGAAGTCTTCACCCCGAACGTACTCCGTAAGCATCCCTTGCACAAAAACGTCTTCGTCGATTGGCGCCTCATTTTTCCAACAGCGCCCCCTACCCCAAAAGGCTACGTACGCAAAGGATGTCGGCAGCAACGGGGTTCCGAGTCGACTGATGCCGTGGAGGATATGGTTCGTCACCACGCCACCGAAAAAGGGGTATTCGATCCCCAGGGGAATGACGGTTGTGCAGGTGACGGCGTATGTGTTACCGTTCGAATCCTCCCAGGTTGCTTCGAGATGGACCGAGTCCTGACTAAGTGCGGCATCGGTTGCTGTTACGTCTAATGCCCTAAAGAGCAGTTGTGCGTTAGGTAACACAATGTGCTTATCGCCGAAGGGGGATTTTTCCTTAAGGGTATCGTATCCATCATCCGACTGTGTACGCATGTTCGGTGGAACGCCGTACGCAAGAGGAGTTCCTCCGTAGGCGAGGGGCATGTCCGGAAAACCGAAAACCACGGGATCGAGATTTCGATGATCAGGCAGTGCGACGTAAACCTTACCCTTCCGTTGGATGACTGTCATACGAATGGGGCCACCTGCAAGCGCAAACGGGGCGTTTAAGGTCCGATGTGCCGTAAGGTAGCCACGGCCCGGCGCCCGTTTGCTCAATTGGGCGACGCTCCGCGTACCTGCACAGCCGAATAAGCCGAGGAGCATCTGCAGAATGACTAACAGCATAATTGGGGGTGATTTTTTCATTGATTCCTCGTTAGGTCCGATTTTCCGGTGATTGAACAAATTGGTGTGTTTTCTCAACTTACGGCTCATTATGAAACGGATGTCGGCGAAGGTTTTTGCGGTGATATCGCCGATGCGGGATTGGAGCATTATCGACTTTTAGCCGCCCGCTCCGCGTAGGGTGTAAGAACCGCAATCGTTGTGCCACGAGCGCTCGTGTTGCATCGGCTGGGGGGGAGCCCGTGATGTGCCTGGAAGGAAACCGAGAGAAATACTGAACCGCGACGGCTTTTTTTTGGAGGGGCGGACACCTTAGGATCGCCCCCCAAAGGTTGTAAAAGACTCTCGTTATATATGCACCGGGCGGCGGGGATGGCGGACCGCGTGACGCGCAAGCATTACGATCTAATGTCGAGGAACTTTCCTGGAGGGAAAAAATGGTTTGACGTATATCGAGAATGGCGGGTTTTGCCGGCGGTAAAATCCGGAAATAGATTCAGCGTTGGCATAATTCCAAATAAATCAATTGCGTAAATTCATGTCAAATGGATTTATATGCGACGATGGGGTAGCGTTGGGTTGGCAAAGCTATTAACGCAATGCTCTTTGATTCGGCCGTAGAAATTTTTATTTGGCACTTGTTTTGCGCAAATAACCGCGTGCAATAGATCACCTGAGAAGAGAGAGAATGAGATGAGCATCATAGCACGATTACCGGAACCGATTCGCTTGCGGCTCGCGACGGTGTTGGTTCGCGTTGGTATTGTACATTTGCGTAACCGTAAGCTTATGTGGTCTTTTTTGTTTCTCATTGCACTCTTACTTTTCCTTTCGCTTCGATTTCTATAGAATAGCGTACCTATTCGAATGCCGCACACAACTTATTTGACGGCGTATCCGCAATGAACCATCGTTCCTCACTTCACATGCGACCGACGAAGGTTGAGACGTATAGCGGCTATAAGGCTGATGAATATCCGAAGCGTTTTTGGGTTGGTGATCGAGAGCTGGAAGTGATGGATGTGGAGGACCGCTGGTTTGATCCCGCTTTTTCGTACTTTCGCGTTTTTACCAATGATGCCGGGCGCTATATTTTGCGTCGTCAAATAGAGTCGGATTGCTGGGAGTATGCTCGGATTCACTGAGAAAAGGACTCTATGCTTGGTTTACCGCCGCCGGCCAATCCCCCCCTTGAACCATTCCCTCCTTAGTGGTATAATATAACCGGTCTACCCGATAAAAACCGGAAACATGAAGCCCCTCCTTTTGCTTCAAAAGGATAAGGAGCGTCCGTGACCGGGGAATGGATGCTCTTGTGAGGCTTGCCCACGGAATCGAAAGGTGCGGGCTGTGCAGCTTGTGCCCTGCAAGCGGATGAGCCGGCGGCGGCACATCTTTTTCGTGTAACTATGTTGGCCCTCTTTGAGGGGGGCAAGGGGGGAGTTGTGGCATGCCGCTGAAAAGGAATGACTATCCGCAGTTCACTTACCTTTGGTACAATCGCCAGGATTTTCGTGATTATGAGCGGCTAAAACGGGCGGTTGAAAGCGCTCTTGTGGATTCCAGATCGGAGCGCGATATAGTGCTCGATTTGACTC
>WJJU01000679.1 GCA_014729595.1 Chitinivibrionales bacterium | reverse complement strand
GGTCACTTGTCGAAAGTACCATGCTGCTTGGTCTGCAATTTTCGCTCGTCTCGATACTTGGAGGAACGATACCGGTCATCAATGATTTGAACGCATCATTGTTTCATAAACTCAAAGCGTATCAATACCATTTGCTCCATGCTCAGGGTGTGACGGTTCCCCGAACATTGGTAACATCATGCGTCGATCGGGCCCGCGCATTCGTTCGTTCGCTCGATGGGAGGGTGGTTGCCAAACCAAACACCTCGGCGGCGGAGGTGGTCATGGCCGATGAATCCTTTTTTGCCAAGAATGGAGCCGTTATTCCGGAACGACCGTTTATCTTTCAACAATTCGTGAGCGGGCGAAGCTATCGGGCTTATGTGATCGGGGGACGGATCGTCTCGGCGGGCGAATTCTTTTTCGATCGTACCTATGTGGATTGGCGGGAGAGAATCGAGAGGTACGAAGTCGTAGAGCTTGAAGAAGAGACGGAGGAGCAAATATCGCGCGCGGTCGAAATTCTCGGCCTGGGTTACTGTGCGGTCGATTTCGAATATGATACGGTCACCCGAAAATATTACCTGCTGGATTTCAACCCCGGTGGTTTGTACATGGGGTGGAGCAAAATGGCGGGAGTCGATATTCCGGCGCTGCTGGTCGACTATTTTCTGTTTGTACTTAAAAACGGCGGCCGTATTTGGTACGATAATAAGGCCTGAGCCGGCTTGGCGGGAGAGGCCGGAGGCCGGAGACCGGTCGGAAAAGCCGATCAGCACGATGTCGATTGCGCCGCTCGTTTGCGTAGATGATACAACGGAAGAAACAAAAACGAACGCTTGGATGAATCAATGCCTTAAAGTTAACTGTAAAAGCCAAAATTGGCGAGGAGGAAAGCATGAATACCCGCAAGCCGGCCAATCTGGATGTTTTGATGGACGAAACGAGGTCGGTGCTCAAAGAGATGCAGGACGAATCGCTTTCGGAGAAAACCGAGTCACTGTTGGAGCAAGCCGATGCCGACCCAATGGCGCTGACGACGGATAAGAAATGGTATCCGCGCTTTGTCGTATGGGAGTTGACGTTGGCCTGTAATATGAGGTGCGGCCATTGCGGTTCGACCGCCGGAAAAAGTCGCGCCGACGAGTTGAATCTCGAAGAGATGTACCGCGTCTGCGATCAATTGGGAGAACTTGAGTGCGAGCGGTTGACTTTGCTGGGAGGCGAGCCGCTTATTCACCCGCATTGGACCGATGTCACCAAAAGACTGCAAGAAAACGACATACGGGTAAACGTCATCACCAACGGATGGACCTTGCACGAAGAAAAGGTCTGTGACGACATTGCTGCGGCGGGCTTGACGATAGTCGGTATTAGTATTGACGGTATGAAGAAAAGTCATGACTCTTTGAGGCGTGAAGGGTCGTTCGACCGGATCGCCAAAGGTATGGACCTCCTCAAGGAACGGGGCATTGCGAGTGCCGTGTGCACGGTAATCACCACCGACTCGATACGTGATCTCGGCGAGTTGCACGATTTTATCGTAGATAAAGGCGCAAAGGTGTGGCAACTGCAGATCGCCTCACCGCTCGGGCGTCTTGCCAAAGACGACCCTCTTATAATCAAAGCTCATCAGATTCGCGAGGTATACGATCTTTTCTACGAAAAGCGTAAGAAAAACAAACTGAGCATTGACTTGGCCGACGATGTCGGTTATTACTGCCCGTGGGAAAACGGGTCGCTGCGGACCACGCGAAAATCGATGAGTGTCTGGACGGGGTGTCATGCCGGGATCGAAGTGGCGGGGATCGACAGCAACGGCGACGTCAAGGGGTGCCAGTCGCTGCCGTCAACGCCGGAGTTCCTCGAAGGGAACATTCGACGGCAATCACTCGTCGATATCTGGAAAAATCCCGATAATTTCGCATACAACAGAAAATTCACTCGCGATCAGCTCGGTGGGTACTGCGCCGAATGCCGTTACGGCTCTTTGTGTCGAGGCGGCTGCGGCTCCGCGGCAATCGCCCATACCGGCAAGATCGGCAACAATCCCATGTGCGCTTATCGGCTCGAGATGGAAAAAGGTGATGATTGAGACGTGAATACATTAATGTGAAATCCAGAAAGAGCGAATAGTATTGCGTGAATACATGTAATGCCATATTCGCGCAAATCAGGCTTTCTAAACGGGGCTAGGCGGCATCCAAATGCCGCCCGCATCCAAACCTTGCCGCCCACGACCGCCGGCGCGTCTATTCTTCGCATAAAACCTGCTTGAACGACCCCGAAGGAGCGCAAGCGTGAGCGAAAAAGAGAAACGTAAACTCATCAGTTTTGATTGGGCGCTCTCAATTTTGATTGGTCGCTCGAGAAACTGCTCAGGAGCAAGGCCAATTGCGGCATTCACGAGGGCTTTCTGTCCGAGCTTCTTCGGGACGACATCTCTATTCTGGAGATACTTGACAGCGAGAGCAACAAGGACAATGTCGACGACAACTTCAACCGAGTGGATCTGCTGGTCAAAAATCGCCGTGACGAAATCAATATCACAGAGATCCTCTATGACTACGAGTACGACTTTTTGCTTCGCATGCTCTACAATACCGGCAAAACGAATACCGAGCACATAAAAGAAAAAGAGTCGTATGGGCGCGTGAAGAAAATTATTTCGATCAATATCCTCTACTCCGACCTGGGTATGGGCGACGATTATGCCAATACCGGCACCACGCGGTTTAACGGCATGCATTGCAAGGATGAATTACAGCTCATCCGAACCCAAAAAGAACGTTTCGGCAAGCAGTGCATTCACGAGTTGTATCCGGAGTACTATTTGCTCAAGGTAAACCGGTTCGGCGATGTGTTCCTCGATACGGCGGACCAGTGGATCTACTTTCTCAAGAATGAGGAGATTCGCCCGGAGTTCACGGCCAAGGGTTTGTATGAAGTGGTGGAGAAGCTCGATGTGATGAAGCACCCACCGGAAGAACGGGCCGCCTACGAACGATATCTCGAAAACCTCCGATACGTTACAAAAATGCCGGCCGCCGGCATGACCGATCGAAACGTCCACGAAATGTCCGGCTTGCCGCCGGAGGCGATACGCGAGATCCGCTCGCCAAGAGATCGGTCGAGGGGGTAAATTCTACAACTATGCGTACCCAAGCATCCCGCAAACTGCCGACGAAAACCCGAGATGAATAACGTATATGCCGCCCCGATTACATGCACCCCCCGTGCTTTTGCTGCAATGCCAAACAAGATCATGGGTCTGCATAAGGGCATTTTCTCACAAGGGGATGTATATTTCGGTTTGTGCCGGTTTTTGCTTCTATGCTCCCTATACGGCAGTGACAAACGACTCAAACCAGCCGTTTATTATACAAATTGTCTAAGTCCACGCGCCCGTGAAGGGCGCGACGATTGACAAGCCAACCTATTCGCTTCCAGTACAAGTTTCAATCCACGCGCCCGTGAAGGGCGCGACCGGCGGATTCCCATGCCAGCCGTTCAGTCAGGCCGGGTTTCAATCCACGCGCCCGTGAAGGGCGCGACGGACGATTTGATGAAGAGATTGAACGCCTTGGAGGTTTCAATCCACGCGCCCGTGAAGGGCGCGACTCAATCCGGAGCGGAGGATATCCGTTTACTTCTTCGTTTCAATCCACGCGCCCGTGAAGGGCGCGACTTATAATGGTAGTAATATTTGCGCTCACACTTAGAGTTTCAATCCACGCGCCCGTGAAGGGCGCGACGTTAAGCTGTATGTTAAATGATACATTCTGTTCATGTTTCAATC
>WJJU01000678.1 GCA_014729595.1 Chitinivibrionales bacterium | reverse complement strand
TAACCGATAAATGGCGGCTTTTATCCAATGAGTTTTTCGTTACTTTTTCGATCGTTCCCGGTATACTTCGATTCACCTTCGCGGCTATCGGCGGTTTTGCGGGCGATGCGGTTTGAACGGTCGATTTCATTTCGAGGCGATATATCGTAACACCGTCGAAAAGCACCGGTTTGAATTGCGGAAAATGGCGATTGGAAGATTCCACCGGACTAACCAGCAGATATCCACCGTCGAGTAGTGAGCGATGAAACTTGTTTATAACCTCCCGCGCCCTGTCTTTTTCAAAATACATAAGCACGTTGCGGCACAAAATCAAATCCATCGCATTGGTATTGTTCAACACCGAAGGATAAGCATCGGTCGCAAGGTTGAGGTACGAAAAATTCACCATATCCCGCACCCGAGAATGTATTTCGTACTTACCGTCGCTTGTCTTACGGAAAAAGCGTTCCCGAATCGCGGACGGCGTTTCGCGAAACGACCACTCGCCGTAACACCCTCGCGCCGCTTTTGCCAGAAAATTGATATTGATATCGGTCGCCAGTATGGTGATGTGCCACTTTTGCCAATCCGGCAACATACCCATGAGCATCATGGCAAGCGTATACGGCTCTTCACCGGTGGAACAGCCGGCACTCCATAACCGAAGGGTGCGGGAAGAATTCCGGCGCATTTGAATAAGTGAAGCCAACACACTGCGCCGAAGAACTTCGAGTGCTTTGCGATCCCTGAAGAAATAGGTCTCCCCTACGGTAAGATGACTCGCCAGCACCTCGATACTCTTACGATCAAGTTTCCCGGACATCATCCATTCATCACACTTCCGCGAGTCACCGAAACCAAGATCTTCACATGCCTCGATAACTTTTTGCTCGAAATAACTCGACGACGAATCCTTTGGAGACTTCAGCCCCATTTCAGTATATATGGCACGGCGAAGATTTGCCAATGCTTGACCGGTGATAGTTTTAGTTTCTCGATGCATCGCCGTAGTCAAACTTCCTAAGCGAGGTATCCAATTCCCGCTCTTCTTCTAAAGAAAGAAACGCATCCAAATCATGAATCAGCAACATACCGTCGGGCATCCTCACAATTCCCGCCACCAGGGTTGTCCCTGGAGCCACATGCGATGCCGATTCCACTTGATGTTCGTCTACCGAAACGACAAATTGTACGGCATCGACAACGAGCGCCACCCGACGTTTGGCGGCACGCGCGATAATGAAAACATCGGTGACGTCAATAGCCTTGGAGGGAAGGCCAAACCGCCGTCGTACATTCAGGACCGGCACAATCGAGCCGTGAAAATCGACGGCCCCCAGTATAATCGGCGGTGATGCGGGCAAGGGGGTGATTTGAACGGCTTGTACAACCTGCTCAACAGAGTCCACACAAAGCGCGTATGACCGGTTATCGAGTGAGAATCGCAATAGGTTGAGCATACTTGCCGATATCCCGCAATCAATTCAGCTCCCGTCGTGTCGTTCTATAAGAACACATCCCTGGTGAAGAAAAATATTAAATTGTAATGCAAAAAATGGGCCACCCAGCATTTGAACTGTGCGAAGAAGGAGCAAAATGGTATATAGTAGAGCATTTTCGGCCCGATTTGATCATTTCCAGAACCTCCATGACCAAAATCGGCCGATCCCCCCCCCGTCCGAATCCGCCAATGCTGTGCTCCGCCGCCGTATGAACTACCCCGAGCACGTACGCAAGCCTAATACGTTCGATTTCGGAATAAAAATGCATGGTTATGCGCTTCAACCAAATCGTATAATTTATATGAGCACGTATTGCTACCGGGGTTTTCACGGTGGATGTCGCTCTCGGGCGACTAAGATTGATTTTGTTCGGTACGTGGGCGGAAGTGACTCCCACCCGCCGACACGAGATGGATCTAACTACTTAGTGCCCGTCCGAAAAAACCTGCCGACGCGAATCGTCATTCCGGACCCCGATCCGGAATCCGGATTTGCCGAGGGATCTGAACACTTGGATCCCGGCTTTCGCCAAGATGACGGGTTTGCAGGTAACGTTTCGGACAGACACTACTTATGCGCGCCTGTCTGAAAAACCGGGCAAGATACCGGCGAGACATAAGCCGGGCGGAAGAGCAAATAATGTCCCAAACGCACAATAACGTTGCGAGGGACTGGAAAAATTAGTGCAGTAGATGTATGTTTATACTATTGAACCAATGTCGGCAAATACTTGGCAACCGGAAGCCCCCCGGAGATGATATCATGTCCTCCAAGCTACGATACTATGTTTACGACAACTATGCTCTCAACGGCCATCGATTCTTCAAGAATGTCACGAAAAGCTATCCGATACAGATCGACGACCAGGATGACGAAGACACCCTTTACGATTTTTGTAATGTCTTCGTGACGATCGATAATAATAACTCCATCAGGGTGGATCTGCTGGGGGCTATGCCAATTACGCAAGAAATGATCGATTTCGTTGAGATCTACGAGGGAAGTGCCGATCGTGCCGAGGGTAAGCTACACCTTCAACTTAACCCCGAACAGATCGGGGCGCTCTACGATCTTGCCGATCTAATCCGCAGGACCGCCGATATGGGCGAGACGGTCGGTAATCGTAATTGGAAAAAGATCTCCGCCCGTACCATTAGTTCTCTCTACCGTTTCATGCGTGTAATCGGAGAGTATAGGCAGGGAGCGAGAGTCCAGGTGCATTGATTCCGCATTGGTATCGAACCGCCGCGGGGTTTTCGCGTCAGTTTTTATGAGTACCTCTGCGACGAATGCCCCGGCTTCGCGCCGTCTATGATTCCTTTGTGCGCCGCAGTCGAGCTAGTCCCTTGGCGGCAATATCATGCCGGAACATACTGTCATCGAAATTGATTTTGGCAACGTTTTCATAGGCCGTTGCGACGGCATCTTCAAGGGTCGGCCCCCAAGCACTCACCGCAAGCACTCTTCCACCCGCGGTGAGTAGCTTGCCGTTCACCATGGCCGTCCCGGCGTGATAAACATCGACCGTTCCCTTATCATGGTCCGCTTCTTCCGCGCCGGTGATCACCATCCCTTTTTCGTACTTTCCGGGATAGCCGCCCGACGCCAGGACGACTGTTACACACGCCAACGGTTTCACCATCCATTTTACCTTTGACAGCCCACCTTTTGCGCAGGCCGAAAATGCCTCGTACCAATCGCATTCCACCAGCGGAAGTACCGCCTGAGTTTCGGGATCACCAAAACGGCAGTTGAACTCCACCACTTTCGGCCCCTCTTCAGTTATCATCACTCCCACGTACAGCAGCCCGCGATATCCGGCGGCTTCCTGTTCCATAGCACGAAGCGTAGGCTTGATTATTTCCTCTTCAATCCTCGAAAGCAGGCTTTCATCGACAATAGGCGCCGGTGCATACGCCCCCATACCTCCCGTATTGGGCCCGCGATCACCATCAAAGGCGGCCTTATGATCCTGAGATACCGGCAGCAATCGATAATCGTGTCCGTCGGTGAGAGCGAATACCGAAGCTTCCTCCCCGATCATCTTTTCCTCCAGCACAACCG
>WJJU01000677.1 GCA_014729595.1 Chitinivibrionales bacterium | reverse complement strand
GTTGCTCTTCGTGACGAATGGCAAAGCCGCGGCCTCGGTGAGCGGTTGTTTGATCACCTTATCGATATCGCCCGTCAAAAAGGGTGGCGCCGTATTGTAGCACAGGTATTGCCCGATAATGCCAAAATGATCAATCTTTTTCGAAAGAAAAAATGCACATTTGAGTTCGATGCGGATGAGAAAATGTACTATGTCGGTTATGATATCGAGAGGACCAATGAATTACCTGAGCAGGAGGTGCGAAAAGAGATGTCGACCGAGAAAGCTGTATGGCAAGGGGCGAGTGGTGAGCGGTACCATTTTGAGGTCCATTCGCTCGAAGAAGGGATAGAGAAGGCGGCGCCGGGAGTCTACATACTTGCCCGGCAATCCCCGGATGGATGGGAGGCGATATATATCGGTCAAGGCGAATTAAAAGTTGATGTCGACTACAAAACGCTGGACCGATGTGTTTCGGAAAAGCATGTAACCCATGTACATATTCACGTCGACGGAACCGAGGACCGACGCCGGGCGACCTGTGCGGATCTACTTGCGGCGCATATCGAAGCATTTGAGCCGCATGGATGTAATGCCCGGTTTTAAGAAGAGCAAACTACTGAGAGCCTGCCCTATATCCGCGGGGGCGATCGCGACGCCGCGGGCCTTGGCATGTCACCGAGGATATGCCTTGTAAGGCACGCCGTGCCTCTCCATCTCCTCGCTCCGTCTCGGCCGACCAAACAGGTTTGGGGACAGGCGCTTAGTATCCGTTCCAAAGAGCTTTACTTTAGGCTACCGATTCCGTTTTGCGGAATCGAAGTACCCTCGTTTGGCCGCATACGGCTTAACATGGGCGGTTCGCGGGCCTCTGTGGCCGCTTGTTCGCGTGAGTTTCGGGGCCGTACGACCAAGCGGTACGAGGAGGCGAATCATTTTTTGGCCGGTCGGGGATTTGGGGTATTGAGTCCGATGCGACCGAGGGGCGGCCTCTTGCCAAAAATCACATAGTAAAGCTTAGATTGCGCCGTTATGGAACATGATTTGCGTATTTTGCTTGTAAGCATCATGAATCGTAATCGTGAACACTATTAATTGTAATACGGAGAGATTGCTATGCCGCCGGTACTGCAACAACGGATACCCGCTCTTGCCGAAAAAATAAGACCTCGGGAACGATTAACCGACGGACGTGAGAAAGGCTTGCGGCCGCTTCTTGAGGGTGCGCTTGGCAAGCCTTTTACGGAAGGCAACGAGATTGATGTTTTGCGCAACGGTGTCCAAATTTTCCCGGCCATGCTCGAAGCGATTCGGGGGGCGCAATCGACGATAGAGTTGCTTACGTTTGTATATTGGCGGGGCGATATCGCTCGAGAGTTCGCCGAAGCCCTCGCGGAGCGTTCGCGGGCCGGGGTCAAGGTATTTGTGTTGCTTGATGGATTCGGGGCGCAGCAAATTGATAAAAAGCTGGTCAAGAATATGCGATCAGCCGGCGTGGAAGTCCAATGGTTCCGTCCGCTCAGCAAGTTGCAGCCATGGAAAGGTAATCATCGGACGCACCGCAAATTGCTGGTGTGCGACGGCGATGTTGCATTTACCGGTGGTGTGGGAATTGCCGCCGAGTGGGACGGTGACGCGCGAAATCCGCATGAGTGGCGCGACACCCATTTTCGGGTCCGAGGGCCTGCCGTTCGTCACATGCAGGCGGCTTTCCTGGATAATTGGATTGAGACCGGACGTCCGCTCTTGGATCTTAAACATCACATTAGTGCACCGAAGCGGGCCGGTAAGGCGGCGATTCAGGTGGTGCGCTCGACCGCATCGATCGGGTGGAATGATACCGCCACCCTTTTTAGAGTGATGTTCGCTTATGCAAAATCCCGCATCTGGGTTACAACCGGTTTTTTTGTCGTGGACGACGGCACGCAAAAGCTTTTGGCTGAAGCGGCCAAGCGTGGAGTTGATGTGCGAATCATGTATCCGGGCCGTCACCATGACAGCCGGGTCTCGAAGGTGGCGGGTGAGAGCAGAGTGCGGCCGCTGCTCGATGCGGGCGTGAAAATTTATCATTATCAAAAGACTATGATTCATGCGAAAATCATTATTGTCGATGACTCTCTCGTCTCGATCGGATCGACCAATTTAAATCAGCGTTCGCTGCTCAAGGATGACGAGATATCGCTGGCCGTGGATGATCCGCGAACCGCCCAAATTCTCTCCAACCAGTACCGCCGTGACCTCGGCAGTTGTGATCAGGAGGGAAAACGCTCTTGGGCGCATCGTGGTTTGGCGCAACGCGCAAAAGAGATCTTCGTTTCGCCGTTTCGGCGTCAAATGTAGTTTTTACCTCATTTCCCGATAGCCGCCAACCGTGCCTTCGTCAGGGCCGCCAAATCCTTGGGAGAAAGCTCAATTTGAAGACCCCGGCGCCCTGCGCTCACGAAGATTGTCGGGTACCGTGTCGCGGAGTCGTCGATTATGGTTTTCAGCTTTTTCCGTTGTCCAAGGGGGCTTACACCACCCAGGACATAGCCGGTGATCCGCTCCGCCGCCTTTCCGTCGGCCAGAGCGGCTTTCTTTGCTTCCAAAGCGTGCGCGAACAGTTTCAGATCAAGCTGCATTGAAACCGGCAAGACGCCCACCGCATAATCCTTTACGTTTATCGTAGCTATGAGCGTTTTGAAAACCCGACGAGGATCGACACCTAATTTTTCGGCCGCTTCCGGGCCATACAACTCCACTGAAGGATCGTGGTCATATTCATGAAGCAGAAAGGGTACTTTGTCTTGCTTTACAATAGTTATTGCCGGCGTCATACGGTTGGAACTTTAGTGTTTTGCGGATTTCGCGTTTGTTAGGACCGTTCGAATTGTGAACAAGGATGTATTGCTCCGAGCATGGTAGTAGCTATTCCGATACTGTCCCAAAAAACCATTTCGCCAACGAGGGGCCGCGGAGGGGGGCTGCATTGCGCCCCCGAGCCATATCATCGAGGATATGCCCCGAGGGATACGCTTTGCTTCACCACCACCTCGCTCCCTCTCGGCCGACGAAGCAGGCTTTGAAATAGGCTTTTAGTGATTCCGCCGAGCCCTATCATTCATCCGCCGGACGAAGTCCCCCACCGCGAAGGGCGACGCGGGAGTGGGCGAAGGCTCACGGGTCGGGCTTTCGCGATTGGCTTCCGGCACCGCCCGGGGTTAAAGTAATAGAATAAATGATTTTCACCACGAGCGGCAAGATTCGGGCGGAGATGTGCGCCCGAATCTTCACCGGTTGGGAACCATCGGCAAAGGTGCGACGTTGTATGAAGCAATGTATGGAGAGCGTAATCCACCCCAAAACCACCACCGTCCTCGTGCCCGCAGTTATATTTCATGCGACCGGGAGCCTGTGCCGGCGGCCCACGCATCGACACACATTCTTGGCGATTCTGCATGTCATGTCGGCCCCTAATGGGAAGGGCCAACTACGGAGAACGGATAGTTCACAGAGGGAATACTCTGTTCTCGTTTCTACAATAATGGGGACCGCCTTAGTGTTGTTTCGGGGGACTTGTGGTCTATTTTTCTTATCATTCGGGAAGCGCTCGACAGACTCCAATATCGCTCTGCGGACGGGGGTGGTTACTCAAATTGACCGAGGAAATTTCATGAATGCATAAATCGATGAAAAAGGCGACATTAGGCCAAGATTAGTATTCCGAGACGGGATTGGTTGCGAATCATTAACAGTTGAGGTTGTGATGCCCATCTTTCGAATATTCGCATGCACGCTATGCCTTTCGCTCGCATTTGCCTCCGCGGCATTCGCGGCCGACAGCACTATGATAATCGAGGTTAGCGATTCATCGGGGACCCCCATAGCGTCCAGCACACTATGCTCCTACGGGGGGCGTCAGTGCGTAACAACGGATCAAAACGGTGTCGCGGTTTTTGTGTTGCGAAACATTTCATATCCGATACGTGTATCCGCCGAGGGCTACAAAACAAAAGAGCTGAACCGCGGTGACCTGTTCTCCGGCGGTGATACGGTTCACTGCGCATTGGCTCCCGAAAACGTTTTACGCACGCTTTCTCGCGTCTCGGTAAACGCTTCACGAATCGACACCACTCGTCCGCCGACCGTCGCCCCGACCATTGCGTTCGCCCCCGGTGATATCGAACGTGCCGCCGGGGCCGCCGAGGACATTTCCCGGTACCTCGGTACTCATCCTTCAACCATCATCTCTTTGAAAGGCAATGGGGATAATACGCTCTATGTTCGAGGCGGGCGTGCTTCCGAAACCGTATTTCTTATTGATGGAGTGGAATTCGATAATATCAGCCACTTTTCGCAGTCGAATGGTTCGGGCGGCATTGTAGGGTTTGTTAATTCGGCGTATGTTAACGATGTGGATTTTTACGCCGGCCCTATTCCGGCCGGCAGGCCGCCCCGCCTTTCATCGGTAGTGGAAATCGATATGGCGGGTGGTTCTTTTAACGAACATCATGGTTCCATTGCCGCTAAGTTGACTGGCGGGATGCTTTCGCTCGATGGGCCCATTGTCCGGAACAAAGCTTCGTATGCGGCCGCGATGCGTTATGTGGATTTCAGGCCAATTTTCGCGCTTGCGGATGAACCCGGCGTGCCGAAACTCGGTGATCTTTTCTCCAAAGTGCGGATTCTCGTTTCGGATAAATTTCACATCGCGGCCACCGGGATCGCTTCGTACGACCGATTCGATTATACCTATGCAATCGAAGAACAGGATGATCGAGGGAACTCATACCCTAATCATCTCACCGAAACCGAGCGCATCATTCAAGGTGGTGGGGGAGTGAACCTTACCTATGAAGGGACAATAGCCTCGCACAATATTACGGCCGGTGTGTCGCTCAGAGACGACGTGAATCATGACAGCTTGGCCAATCATCAGTTTGACAGTCTTTATCGCTCGCGTTATGCCTACAACCCTATCCGCAGCGACGACGATCGTCGAATAACGGTCATGGCTCGCGGCAATACCGAAGTCACAGTCGGAAACCGCCATACGTTCGCAACCGGCGTACGGCTCACATCGACCGAATACAAGCTCAGTAAAAGCAACGGTAAACAGCATCACGGGACCTATACGTCTTGTGTGGAAGGTGAGCCGGTTGAACGTGAATGGGAGCAAAATGCTGTTTCGAGCACATTTAGGTATCGGCGGGCGGAGTATGGCGGGCATGCGTCCTACTCGTTCGATAGGGAACCGCTTCATGTTTCGCTAGGGTTGCGAGGCGATCTTTTCGAGGGAGCCTCCCCGGCCGTTTCGCCGCGCGTTTCACTGGCCTTTTCGGATCGTCGGTTGGGTACCCTTGTCGGTGCGTGGGGACGCTACAACCAGTATCCAACCAATTTACCGGCCCGTCTTTACGGTTTGTTGCATTGGGGGGGAGAACCGGCGGTCCGCGAAATCCCGCGCCTCCTGGAAACGGTCAAACCGGAGCGTTGCACTCAGACATCCCTCTCTTATGCGCAGGCCGGTATTCCCGGACTTCACCTGTATTGCGCCGCTTACTACAAATGGTATGATCGGGAATTCAATCAAACATCGCCCTACGGAACGACTGTTTTTGATTGGGACAGCCGTGAACTTGGTGAGCGGAACGGCCGCAAATGGGTTCGCGGTATCGAAGCGCAAGTGAAGAGCCGCGATACACGAATTTTCAATTTTTCGTGCGCCGGGTCGCTTTTTGATGTAAAAATTCGGTATACTGACGGGACGTGGCACGATGATTGGACCGCCGTCCGTTACACCTATTCATTTTCGGCGGGAGCAAGCATAGGCGAGCATCATCATGTATCGCTTGCCGGAAAAGGCTCCGGCGGAAGACCATACTCCCCGCGAGTTGTGCATACGGATTGTGTCGGTAGAAAGTATGATGATTTCGATCCCGAAGCAGACTATTTTTCCACCCGTCTCGACCCCTTGTTGAGTTTCGATGCGCGATATGATTTTACCCGGCACATTGGGCGGGCTGAGCTGGGTGTATCGGTGGAAGTCCTGAATCTGCTCAACTACCGCCCCACCCTCGACTACCGGTTCAACGGTGGTGGATTCGAGGATGTTCGCGCCTTTGGGATTTGCCCCATCGTAGGTTTCTCATTGGCGTTTTAGGAAAAAATCTATGCCACAAACAGCATCTCACGATACTTTGGCAATACCCACATGTCGTCGGGCATGATTGCTTCAAGTTCGTCGACATGGCTCCGGACATGGCTCATGTGCGGTTTTATGTCGGTATAGCAATATATCGCCCGCTCTTCGGTGTCCATGTCGTCCGCGGCGTTCAGCATCTCTTGCAGTTTCAGAAGGTTTTTTCTGATGTAGAATATGTCGCCTACAAGCTTGGTGAACATTGTTTTGCGATCATCGACCGCATCATCCGGCAGCGTCACGCCGCCGTCGACCGTCAAGTCTTGCAAAATCTTCAGCGATCTACCAACATCAACCTGGAATTGGTACGCCGACGGCAGCACTAACGTATTGACCGTTTCGAGCAGCGTGCGTGCCTCGATATCAATTACCTTGTGATAGAGTTCAAGCCAAATGGCGTGACGCGCGGAGAGTTCGGCTTTGGTAAATACGCAATGTTTCTCGAATAAGCGAACCGCTTCTTCCGATACGAATCCTTTGAGTGCATGAGCCGAAGAAGGC
>WJJU01000676.1 GCA_014729595.1 Chitinivibrionales bacterium | reverse complement strand
CCTGTATGTCAATGCGATCACTCCGCCGGTAGAAGTGCAGAAGGCGATAGATGACCGAAGTCGACTAGGGGTGTTGAAGGATATGGACAATCTGACACGCATGAAAGCGGCGATGGCCGTCGAGAAAGCGGCGCAAAACCCGGGAAGCGGCGGACAGGGCATGGGAATGGGACTTGGATTCATGATGCCCGCCATGTTGTCGCGCTATTTCGCTCCGGGGGAGACAACGACAAAGGACGCAACGCAGGCATGCCCCGACTGCAAACGGATGATTCAGGATGGTTCGCGTTTTTGCCCCCATTGCGGCCACCAGATTGTGGTGTTCGCAAAGTGTTCCCACTGCGGAAAAAACATGTCGCCTTCGGCCAACTATTGTTCACGATGCGGCCACGCGGTAGAACAAGGCGCGGCCGAGAAAACGTGCGCCGCCTGCGGTGCCGAATCCTTGCCTGGCGCCGTATTTTGCAACGAATGCGGTGAACGGCTCTAATGGCTGATATTACAATAAGGCGGCACCGTGACACCACAGAGCTTTCGACTCGAGCATCAATGTTCTCAATGCGGGGCGCCCGTCGAACTCGACGAAAGCGATCGTATACTCGATTGCCCCTACTGCCGCACGCGATTGTACATCCATTTTCCGGAGTTTGGCACCTATTACTTTCCGCCGCGGATCGATCCCGATGGTCAGTGCTTTTACGTGCCATACTGGCGATTCAAGGGTGCACGCTATTTTATTACGAAAACCGGAACAAAATCCGGGCTCGTTGACCAGACCCGACTTGCCGTACCCTCATTTCGTGCATTCGGTTACACCTTAGGGTTTCGTACGCAAACCATGAAAATGCGTTTTGTGAATCCGGGTATGTCAGGCCGGTTTTTGGCGCCGGAATTGACAAAATGGCATGTCGTCCGAAGTCTTGCCTGTTTGCCGGTGCTGAGCCAAAAGGCAAAGGCTCGGCGCTCAATGGTTTTCAGTGCCAAAACACGGCGTCGGTGGTGGCGGTTGGGCGCCGAGCACCGGCGGCCGATTCGTGTGAAAAATGAGCGGAACTATGGGGGGGAGTGCGGTGTTTCACCGATTTTTGTCGGTGAACTGGTGAGTCTGATATACGCTCCATTTTTCCTGGACGGTTACCAATTATTCGATGCCCTCAGTGGGGAGGTTGTCCGGAATAACGGGGGACTCGATGCATTGCTGGAACGCTTGGGCGGGCATCCTACCGTGACCGCGTCCTTTCTTCCCATGATCTGTCCCGAATGCGGGAGGGATATGGAAGGGGAATCGGATAGCCTGGTCGCTTCGTGCGGCAATTGTCGAAGTCTGTGGACCGCCGAAAGCGGCGGGCTAACCAGGGAGGCGTGTTTCTTTGCAAAAGAGGAAGATGTCGAGACCGACTTACTCCTTCCTTTCCGGCGTATGAGTGTCACGAGCCATACGCTCGTCCCCGACATTCATCCCGGCGGTGTGCCGTCGCCGGAAATGCCCGGCTTTGATCCCGCCGTTGCTGAGACTGGGCCGACCATTCTATGGGCTCCCGCTTTTAAAATTCGTCCCGATCGGTATATTCGTCTTGCCCAATCGGCCACCCACAACGGTCATGCTCTCCCGGTTACGGAAGAATGGCCCGAAGGCAAACGTTACGCCGTTACACTGCCGGCCTCCGAAGCGTTCGAAACGGCTCCCATTGTTCTTCAATCACGTAACGCACCGCACGGCGTTTGGACAAACGAGCGATTCACCCTTCGCAAAACCGACCTTGTCTTCGTACCGTTCCAGCGTATCGGTCGGGAATATCACCAGCCAACGTGGGGAGCCACCATTCACGAGAACTTGCTTCGTTGGGGGAGGGGTATGTGAGGAGACCCTCAGGCATACCTCGCATGCGTTTTTTATTCTTCAATGCGGTCCGCGGCTTGCATTATACTTTCGTAGAGTATGGGCCTCGCAATGGAAGCCGTCACCTCTTTTGCCGGCCGGGGGCGCGCAGGAGGCGCGGCCGTCGCCGCGTGCGAATAGCGGTACGATTGCATTCGTGGCGGCACCTACCGGGGCGACAATTTGTTGTTGAATCGAGCCCGATAAGCGCCTGACATGGTTTGCGGGTCAATGGTATTCCCGCTCGGGCGGGAAGCGACCAACGCTCCGGCCGATAGTATATACTTGGTGCGCCTCTTCATGCAACACAAATTTTAGTTGCGCGAAGGGGCCGAAGAAGGGGTTGCAGACCTATCGTCCCTAACCTTATCTTCAGAGACATGACAACGGATACTACAACACTACTCTATCAGATCCGCCGGGGTGACCGTCGGGTATTGGAAAGCTTCGTACGACGCAAGCAGGGGCTCGTCGATCGTATTGCGAGCCGGTTCCAGGGGCTTGCCGACCACGAAGATATGATCAGTGCCGGCAAACTTGGCCTTATGAGAGCCGTGGCCCGCTACGACCCCAAGGGCGGCATGCCGTTCAACGTTTTTTGCCGCCGTTCCATCGAGAAAGCTATTCGTCGAGAAATAGACCGGACCGAACTCATACGCACGCCCAGTGATGCCGAAGTCCCGGTGGGGGTATTCTCGCTCGATGATACGGTTGTGGATGAAGAGGGGAAAACGACAACTTTTCACGAGCTTATTCCCGATACAAAGCTGCTCTTACCCGATGAGCGCGCGGCTAAAATGGAAGTGCTGGCCGAAGTAGTTGAACTTCCACCACGCGAGCGCGCGGCCCTTATTCTTACCTATGGCCTCGATCGCCGGGGCGAACTGACAATCGAAGCGGCCGCCGCCGAAATGGATTGTTCCCCGGCCGCGGTAAAAAGGCTCAGGAAACGAGGGCTGAAGATGCTGCGGGATCGTATTGAAACCGAAGAGGTGTAGGCCGGGCCTTATTTCCGTACCCGTCATTTCCCCACTCCGATTCAATGTAGCTGAAAGCACTGTAATTGTCTCCCTTGCGGAATAGCAAAACGATAAGCTCGAGCCTTTTCTCGGTGCGTGCTTGCATGCCTTGCGTGGAATGCTGTTTGCATCCCTGAGTTCTTGAAGACGGCAGCCAAAAAAAAGCTCGGCGCATCGCGCGCCGTGCGGCGGAGTGCGAGGGCACGGCTTTCAAAGGTGACGCGGTTGCCGGTACTCTGTAGTCCATGCAAAGGGGAAGGCTATGAAACGGACGGAGAAAGCTATTCTGGTGACGGGAGCGACCGGCAGGCAGGGCGGAGCAATAGCGCGATATCTGTTGGCGGACGGTTGGAATGTACGTGCGTTGACCCGCTCTCCCGATAAGCCCGCCGCACGGGCACTGGCGGATCGTGGCGCGGAGGTGGTGAGAGGCGATCTGAGGGATCGCTCAAGTATCCAAATCGCGATACAAGGAGTCTATGGGGTCTACAGCGTGCAGGACGCATGGGAGCATGGTGTCGAAAATGAAATAGCTCAGGGCGTGCTACTGGCCGATTGTGCCTCAAAGGCGAAAGTGGAGCATTTTGTGTATTCGAGCGTAGGAAGCGCCGATAAGAACACCGGTATTCCCCATTTTGAAAGCAAGTGGCGTATCGAGGGGCATATCCGCTCGCTGAACCTGCCCGCAACTATCCTGCGTCCGGTATCGTTTATGGAAAACTTTTTTGTCCCCGATACCTATGATGCAATCTACGGCGGCACATTGGCGTTGGGACTCGATCCGGACAAGCCCCTCCAACTGGTTGCCGTCGATGATATCGGGATATTCGGTGCCTTGGCATTCAGCCATCCCGGTAAATGGATCGGAGAAGCTTTGGATATCGCGGGCGATGAACTAACCGGCCCACGGATGGCAGAGCTATTCGCTAATGCGATCGGCGGAAATGTTGAATATGTGCAAATGCCTATTGAGCGGATTCGAACATTCAGCGAGGATTACGCCGCAATGGTGGAGTGGTTCAACGCCAAGGGTTACGAAGCGAATATCGAATTCCTCCGCGCAATTCATCCGGGACTCGAAACCCTTGAGAAGTGGCTCCTTCGGACGGAATGGAAAAAACGTGAACCGGTAGAACCCGCGACGGCGGGTGGATCTTCTTTGCGCAAAAAGTAAAAAAGCCACGTCAGGTCCGCTGTAAGATCATTGACGGCCGAAATCAGTAGCGGTATATAAACGATTCCTTTTCAGCCGGAACCGGCGGGCAATGCTTGACGCAGGGCGCCATGAACCGAAGCTCGAAGGCAACATCATTGACAAAAAAACCGTGTTCACTATGGTAGGTTTGAATCTACGGTCGCCAACACGCCCAATATACAGGGTGATCTTCGTCCGGCAAGCGGTGAGAAATTTGCTCCGTCCCCTTGAGCTTATGGGGCGGCGCGGTTTTGGTCGGACGGCGCGTGATTCTCTACATCTTTCTTGAGGTGTTTTCGGGCATACCGGCGCAAAAGCAGAAAGACCAAGATCCCACCGGCGAGTATTGCGGCGACGCCGGCGACATTTTGCGCCGACGGATCTCGGACAAGTTCTCCCAACCGTCGCCCTACCAGGGCAACAGTGAGGGTGCTGGGAAGAAGTGCGAGAAAGGTACCCATAATAAAATCCCGGTATTTAACGCCGATTGCTCCCGCGAATGTATTGACAACCGCGTAGGAGCCCGTCGGTATCAATCGTATCCCGGCGATCGTTCCGATGCCGCCTCGGCGCAGGAAGTGACGAAGCCGGATTAATTGTCTATTGTGTATGGCATTTACTTTATTTTCGCCAAATCGCCTTCCCACAAGGTAGTACACTGTGGCGGTGGCGAGACTACCACCAATCGCATACACCCATCCCGGAAACGCTCCCAAGGCGAGAATGATCGTTGCATTCATAAATGCATTGGGAAACATAAGGGCATCGCCGATAATGTACACCGGCACAACCGCCAACGGTATCCACCAATGCTTTCCCAACGAGCGCAAGGCGTCGATCAAAAGCTCCGGTTGCGTATAAGCTCTAAGGGGCGTAAAACGCCAAAGTGCGGCAAGTGTCACCGCGGCTACGATAACGCCGGTGAGCCACAGACGTGTAATGAGGGAATGGTTGATCATGGATGCCTTGGCATAAAATTACAAAGTTAGGCGCTTAGCGGACTCAAAACGCCAACAAATCGTCGCCCCGATAAGCACTGGGACGAATGCAATCGTGTTACCATTCGTGCGCGGCGGCCGCCGCCCCTTATGCGCCCGCTTTGACCGGCAAAAGGGAGGAGCCTCTCTTACCCGCCCGGAAAAAAACTCGCGGGCAACGGCCGATTCCCAAGATAGATCCAAAATCATACCATCTTCCGATTTCGGAGAACGCATAGCGATGTGCGACGACGAGGTATATCCAATGCGACACGACGAGGAGGCGCAACAAAGCGGACGGCCCCACGCAGCCGGTTTGACTCGAATCGCATGAGCGTGCGCAGTGCACCGCGAAGCGGCCCGAAAGGGGGGTAGCAGTCGGCGAGGCATGAATTGCTGCTCATTTTGAAAGAGACTCGGTGAATGAAACTTCCAAGGATAATGAGAGCACCGGGCTCGTTGTGAACAATGAAAATGCTTCGAACCCTGTTATCCGTGATACCCAACGAAGTATCATGAGCATGAATTCCGGAAAGGTTTTGCCACCGGACACGGCAACCGTTTATTCTATACCGTGTCCAGTGTCCACCACATCCGCTGCACCCATGAACGTGGTCACCTGTTTGGGAAAATTGTCAAGGTGAAATGGTTCCAAATGAATACGGACAAATTGTTCGCAATGAATGGGACATATCGTTTGCAATACGACGTGAATTGGCGCGTGGTGAATTTGTTGTATAGACGAATCATTTTCATGGTATTGTACAAATCGGAGGCGTGAACGTACGGCCGTGCGTCCCCACCCACTATGGAAAATTCGGGTCGGATCGCGGGCATTCGAGTCGGGAATTCGGTCCCAACCCATTCATTGACCCCGCATTGCAACCTACCCTCTCTTACCCGACCCGGCGAATATCCCTCCCGAAAAGCCGCTGATTCCCAACATAAAACCAAAATCGTACCATCTTCCGGCGTTGGGGAACGCATAGATGCGTACGGTTTCGTTGAAAAGGCTGATTATAAATGTTATGGGAGCAATGAAACCATGCCAGAGTCCCAACCAAAAGCCGGGCGCCTCGGCGTTCGTTACCGCTTCGGGTTGGCTTGCGGCGCATGACAGCAGAAGACATCCCGCAATCAGGAGCGCCGGCAAAAGCAGAACGAGTCGGCGATAACCACCGGTACCGCCGAGCGATTGACGAACTTTTAGACGGAATCGATTTTTTGTCATACTATGAAGGAACTTCTTTGCAAAATGAACGATAGGTAATATCGCAAAAGCCCAAGGAACACGAATTATTTGACCCAATGGGTATCTCTTCCTCATGTTGTGGTCTCGCCTATCACGGTTCACGAAACGACACGATTTACATTGGTTCGGTTGATCCCTCCTCCGGCATACCCGTAAGGAAAGCGCTACCGTCGAATTTTACTTTTTAAATCCGCAAGCAGCGACAATGCCTCCAACGGCGTTAGGTTGTTGACGTCGGTATTTTCGAGCTGCTGAATAACTTCCATTTTCGCCGAGTCGAGCAGGTTGAGCTGAACGCCGTCGAACAAATCCACCTGATCGTCCTTGGGCGCGGGCGGCGGCCGATGGTGTCGGGCGAGGACCGGTTTATGATCGGGTGTCAACTCCATATCCTCGAGATTGGCAAGAATTTCTTTGGCGCGAATGATAACCGACGAGGGAACCCCGGCAAGGCGCGCCACCTGTATGCCGTAAGAATGGTCACAACTTCCGTCGGCTATCTTGCGGAGGAAAATGATCTTGTCGTTCCATTCCTTTACTTTCACGTGCAGATTCTTCACCCGGGGAAACAGCGCCGAGAGCTCCGTGAGCTCATGATAGTGCGTGGCGAAAAAGGTTCGCGCACGACGTCCCGCGGCCTCATGGAGATACTCGGCGACCGCCCAGGCGATACTTATCCCGTCGAAAGTCGAGGTCCCTCTACCGACCTCGTCGAGCAGCACTAAGCTGTTGTCCGTAGCGTTGTTGAGAATGTTGGCCACTTCGATCATCTCAACCAAAAAAGTACTTTGGCCGCGCGCAAGGCGGTCCGATGCGCCCACGCGGGTGAAAAAACGATCGACTATGCCGATTTCGGCATGATTTGCCGGGACAAATGAGCCCATTTGAGCCATGATGGCTATAAGGGCGTTTTGGCGAAGGTAGGTTGATTTCCCCGCCATGTTCGGCCCGGTGATTAAAAGAATCTGGGTGGTGTCGGTTTGTAAATCGGTGTCGTTGGGTACGAATTGCTCATCGGGATGCATGCGTTCGACTACCGGGTGGCGTCCCTCGTGAATGATAACATCGGTATTGTTTTTGAGTATCGGCCTACTGTAGGCGTATTCGGCGGCAACCCGAGCCAACGCGGTGAAAACGTCCAAACGCGCAATGGCGTCGGCGGCCGCCTGAATTCGCTCACAGTGCGCGGCAATGTCTTTGCGTAATTCCACGAATAGCTGATGCTCGATCGTAGAAAGACGTTCTTCGGCGCCCAGCACCTTCGCTTCCATCTCTTTGAGTTCCGGCGTGATGAACCGCTCGGCGTTGACCAGAGTCTGTTTTCGGATATAATTATCAGGCACCGAAGCAAGATTGGCTTTGGAAACCTCGATGTAATAGCCGAATACTTTGTTATAGCTCACTTTGAGCGAAGAAATGCCGGTGCGCTCACGCTCGCTTTCTTGGGTGCGTGCAATCCACTGCTTGCCGTTGGTCGCGGCGTCACGCACTTCGTCAAGCTCCGCCGACACGCCCGCGCGAATGAGTCCGCCTTCACGAAGTGAGAGCGGGGGGGTGTCGACCAGGGCGCCGCCGATCTTTTCCGCCAAGTCCTCGAAACCGTCGAGTGACTCGGTGATCGCTTTTATGAGCGTACACGGCGTTTCCGCAAGCGTTTTGACAATGGAGGGGAATGCATGAAAAGATTCTTTCAGAGAAACCAGATCGCGGGCATTGGCACGCTCAAAAGTTACCCGGCCGATCAGACGTTCAATGTCGGCGATCCGGCGCATGAACAGTTCGACCTCGCCGCGGACAAAAAGGCTCTTGCGAAGCCATTCGACACAATCCAGCCGACGGTTGATCTCCTTTTCGTTCCGAAGCGGGTGGGTTATCCACCGGCGAAGCAGCCGGGCGCCCATGGCGGTGCCGGTTTTATCAAGAACCGAGATCAGTGTTCCGCCGGTATCGTCGGTTTGCAGCGGTCGTAGCAGTTCAAGGTTGCGTATGGTTGCCGGGTCAAGCTCGGCAAACTCGGCGAGACTGCGGGGCGTGATCGCGGTTATGTGGCGAAGATCGCTTTTTTTCTGTTCTTTGAGATAGGCTAGTAGCCCGCCCGCCGCGCGCACCCCCAGCGGGTAACCTTCAAGGCCCACTCCCTCGATCGAAGCGATACGAAAATGGTCCAACAGCGCCTGCTCGGCGGTATCGGCGGAAAACTTCCAGCCCTCGAAACGTGACAAATATACGTGGCGAAACTGACTCGACACGAGTTTATCCAGTGGGTGACCGTCGCGATCGTCAACTAATATTTCACTCGGCTCCAGCCTGACGACTTCCTCCTCGAGCACCGAAAACGGTATTTCTTCGACCGAAAGCTCACCCGTGGACAGGTCGGATATGGCGACACCGACCTCGGCGCCGTCAGGAACACAAGCCATGATATAGTTGTTGACCCGCTCCTCGATAAAGTTGTCTTCGGTGGCGGTACCCGCCGTGATCACCTCGACAACATCGCGCTTGACGACGCCTTTGGCCTGCTTGGGATCTTCAGTTTGTTCACAGACTGCTATCTTGTAGCCGGCGCGTACGAGCCGATTGGCATAACGGTCAAGCGCATGATGAGGAAACCCGGCAAGCGGGGTACTCTCGGCGCCGCCGTGATTGCGGCTGGTGAGCGTTAACCCTAAAATCTTGGCGGCCACCTTGGCGTCGTCGTTGAACAGCTCGAAGAAGTCGCCCATGCGATAAAGCAGAACGGTATCGGGATTCCGCCGCTTTATTGCCATGTACTGGCGCATCATCGGTGTCAGGTGAGCATCTTCATCCTTTTTGTCTTTTGTTGTTCCCATTGGTAAATTAGTTGGAAAAGGTGTTTATGGCGAATCATTTTAGCTCATCGTGCTTTTGTTTATTTTAGGGGAAGTGGCCGTGTCCGGGTCCTTTAAATCCCTGTTGAAAATGCTTTGTAGTATTCTTACCGCCCGCCTACGCGAGCGGCGGAAATTTTGCCCGCGAGGGCTTTTCTTTGACACTGTTTGCGATACCCTCACTATAGGCAACCGGCTGCGAACCGCCGAATCTTCGTTGGTTTCGTTGGCCGGATCACAGAGGACATGGCCCCTCAACCGCCTCATTGCCACCGTTTTATCATTCCCTTCCGCGCGCCGAAAGAAATATGCGCTACGCGCAACCAATCCCGACGTGAAGTCGTGACCGCCGAACCGCTCGGCCTCGATGCATGGGGCGGCTTCTCAAACAGCCTCCTAAGGTTTTGAGGCACGCTACGCTACAGAGGTGTTCTTTCTTTGCGCCCCACAGCCGGTTTCTCCCGGAACTTCCGTGGTTCACGGAGTCCGTCGTGCGCAAGGACGCACGTTATCCCTGGAAGGTTGGCCGTGCGTGGGACTCTCACGTATGGACTAAATCCAATCCATTGCCGGATAAGGGAAGCTTCGCGACCGCTTACCCCCCAAAGAAAATATGTCCCTTTTTGTCAAAAGGTTTGTTTTTCTTTTGACAGTGCGTTGCCGGCCAAAACATTACCGGTTGTACCGTGCGGACAGGCGATATATTCCCGACAACACCTGCTCGATAATTATCCATTCCCTTATTCTTCGCGACCGTCTTGGTCTTCGTTGTTGGTCGCGGGATTTTTGGTGTTCTCTTCAACGCGCATGTTGGTATTGTCGCTCTCGGCTTCTACTCCTTCATTCTTATCCGGCTTTCGCCGCTTTGTTTCGGAGGTAATAGACACCGCGCCGTCTTGCGAAGGTTTGTCCGGGATTGCTTGTTCGACGTTGAACCTTCCCGGGGATTCTTCGTCCGCCGCTACCACCGACGGAAGATCATTCGGCATCTCGCGGTGTTCGTCGGTTTCGCTTTCCCCTTCGGCGAGAACATCGAGTACTTCCATGTCGTCCGCGGCTTCCTGGGCCACATATTCTTCGTTATCGTCTTCGACCGACGTTTCACGGGGCGGCTCGGGCCGTTGGTTTTCACCCGATTGTTCTTCGTCAGGTACGGATTCCTCGTCTTCGGGTTCGGTTTCGGGCTGCTTGGGTGCGGAGTCGGTGGTTGCGGAAGGGTTTCGTG
>WJJU01000675.1 GCA_014729595.1 Chitinivibrionales bacterium | reverse complement strand
GCTATGTATACGATCCCGCTAAATGAGATCCCGATAACGGCGTACAGCCGGGAACCGCGTTCGAAGATCTTCCTGAGGATTGGGTGTGTCCGGAATGTGGGGTCGGAAAAGATGAATTCTCCCCTCAGGGGTAAGAACGCACGGTGGCGAGGGAGAATGGAACTATTCTCCCTCGAAAAAATACTAAAGCACCGCCGGCTCCGCGAAGGCGCTAAGATTGGCGCTTAGTAGAATATGGCTTTACCTCCAGAAGATCGATAGCCGTCGAGGGTTCTATGCGATAACGTGAGCCTTTCCCTTGAAAGAATCCATGCTTTTCTATAAGTGCTATCCCAAGACTTGTAATAATTATTCGGCGGGAGCCGTCCGCATTGCGTACAATGACCTCTCCCTTTTCGAATACTCCGTCTCCTCTGTATGGTGAAGGAATTTTGCCCATCGATTCATAGTAGCGGGCGGCTACACCTTGCTTAAGCGTAATTTCCGCTCCGAGTGCTTCGCGCGCTCTGCCGTATACTTCTTTGAGGGCCGTGACGAGCTGTTCGTGCGAAACGGCCGATCGTTCCAGCGTTCCGGTATCTTCATTGATTATTTCGTCGATAGATCGATTATCTTCGCCTAAAAATCCTTCGGCCGAGAACCGAGAGGCGCTGAGACGTTGACGAAGCTGCTTTTCGGACGGTGATTCTTCCATGATGGCGCTCCCTTGTAACGGCGGGTGCAAAATAGATTCGGCTACAGACAGTAGTCGCTCGGGTGTTCAAAAAATGAAACAATCGGATATGCCGATTCTCGCTAGGCGAACTTGTCGTAATAAATTTTTTCTTCCGGCATGTTACCCTTTGTTAAAGCTTTCACACAGGCGTCGATCATTCCGGGTGAGCCGCACAAATAAGCCTCATGAGCGGAGCAATCCGGGAAATGCCCGGCAACCACATCCGTAATCAATCCCCGCTCTCCTTGCCAGTCCGAATCGGCCGGTTCCCTGGAGAGCGCCGGTACATAGGTGAACCACGGCATCTCTTGTTCGAGATTTTGGAGTTCACCTCTGAAGAAAAGATCATTCTGAGAAAGGGCGCCAAAGAAGTATGTCGCTTTTCGTTGATTGCCGTGTTCTTTCATATCGCGCAACATGCTCCATATAGGCGCCATTCCGCTGCCGCCCGCTATGAAGATAATCGGTGCGTCGGTATTGCTGATATGGAACTCGCCGTAGGGTCCAGAGAGTCGCACCGGATCCCCTTCGTTAAGATGATCAAAGATCCAGGTGGTACATATGCCGTCCGGGACTTTGCGAACAATGAGTTCGAGGTGATTGTTGTCCGACGGCGGTGAAGAGATCGAATAAGCGCGCATTACCGAGTCCCGCCCTTTATATTCCCTTGACTCCAATTGAATGTATTGTCCCGCCGCAAAGTCTATTTCCGGAGGTTCGGCGAGAGCGATGCGAAGTTCGAGAATGTCGTGGGTGAGGGCACGCTTACGTTCGAGCTTCGCATCGTAGCGCTTGACCGAGAAAAGCTCTTTGGGAATGCTGATTTGAATATCGTTGCGGACTTTAACCTGACACGACAGCCGTATATTTTTCTTGCGCTCTTCGTCGGAAAGATAAGGCTCTTCGACCGGGGTGATGACGCCGCCCCCTTCGTGTACCGTTACTTTACAATATGCGCAACTTCCCCTCCCCCCGCAGGCCGAAGGTACAAAAATGTCGTTTTCGGCCAGGCTGGAGAGCAGCGAGCCGCCGCCGGGAATGCTGAGTTCCTTTGCGCCGTCATTTATAGTAACTTTGCAAGTGCCATAGTTAAGAATGCGCTGTTCTGCGAGCACGAGCAGTCCCGCCAGAACGATCCCCATAGCAACCAAAAAGCCAATCGAGAGTAGTATCGATCCCGTCATTGCGTTTCCATTCCTTATGCTCAGATCTTTACCATACCCGAAAAGCCGACGAACGCCAATGACATAATGCCGATGATCACAAGCGTTATGCCGGGTCCTTCGAGCCCCGCGGGCAGCGCCGATTCTTTTACTTTTTCGCGTATACCGCCTATCAGAGTGATGGCCAGGAACCACCCAAAACCGCCGCCGGCGCCGAATGCAAATGTTTGCGCAAAGCCGTAGGGTTTGTTCAGCATGAATAGGGATATGCCCAGTATCGCGCAATTAACCGTTATGAGCGGCAAAAAAATGCCGAGTGAATTGTAGAGGAATGGTGAATATCGCTCAATAACCATCTCCACCAGTTGCACGAATGCGGCAATAACGACGATGAAGGTAATCAGGCGAAGATACCCTAATCCCAGCGGCGAAAGAAGATATTTATAGACCAAAAAATTGATGGCCGAGGTAGAGGCCGTGACGAATATGACAGCCAAACCGAGACCGATACTCGTATCGACCTTTTTGGATACTCCCAAACATGAGCACATACCTAAAAAGCGTGCAAGAAGAATATTATCGGTAAATGCCGCCGAAGTGAAAATCAAGGCAAGCGAAGCGAGAAAACCTATGTCGTTTGCAGGTGTCATATTGTTTCCTTAGGCTGCTTTCTTTAAAGAAATACCCCATGGGGGAGGTCGGCCGTAAGCCGTGCGGCCGTGTCGATACGCCCCGTACCACGGGTTTTTCGTGATCGTTATTTTTGTGCCGGCGCAACTGCTGACATAGCCCGCGCAATCCAGGTTACCGCCGCCAGCATAAAGAACGCGCCCGGCGGCATGACCATAATCGTCCACTGATGCCACCAAAGATCGGTTGCCGGCAGCTTGTGACCAAGCAACGTCCCGAACCCGAGCGGCTCCCGCACCATCGCAATTGCAATGAGTATAAATGAATAGCCTAAACCCGAAGCCATCCCGTCAAGAAGGGACGGCCACGGCTTGTTCTGGCTTGCAAAGGCCTCCGCGCGTCCCATGATAATGCAGTTGGTAATAATCAATCCAACATACGGCCCTATAAATCGGTGAATATCGGGGGCGAGTGCTTTTATCACAATATCCACCATCATTACATAGCTTGCGATAATGAGCACTTGGGCAATCATGCGAATACGCTTTGGAATCAAATTCCGCAGCGAAGATATCGTAAGATTGGAGAGCGAGGTAACGAATATCACCCCAAAGCACATGAACAGCGTGTTCGCCAAGAGGTTGGTCACGGCGAGAGTGGAGCAGATGCCCAGAACCTGTCTGAAAATCGGGTTCTCGGCCCAGAGGCCTTTTCCGAAAATGCTCGTTGGTGTATCAGCCATAATTGGTGCTTTGTATCTTGGGTTAATGATTTCGGATTTTAGATTATAGAATTCAGGTATTGAATCTTGTTCCGCGCATCGCTACGCTCACGATGATTTTCCTTGGGGCTTTTCGTTTTTTCGATACGCTTGTTTGAATGCCGCAAGCTCTTCGTTAAGTATTCGCATGAGCGCCATCGAAGTTTGTGTCGCGCCGGTAACGGCATCCACTCGATTCGGTAGTTCGTTGCCCGAAGAACCGCCGATAATGATGCGCTGATCGACCGGCTCTTGCCATGCTATATTCAGGTCGTGGAACTGCTCGGTAAACCATTCTTCTTCTATGCGCGCCCCTAGGCCCGGTGTTTCTTTCTGCTCCAAAAACTGAATATTCGAGATTTGCTTCAACCCCGGCGAGAGAACGATTACCCCGCGGATAACATCCCAAAATCCCATCCCGGAAAATACAAAACCGATGCGCCCGGTTTTTTCATGCCGAAAAACCGTAATCTTTTCGCCTTCACTTTCGATGGTCGTAGTGGTGAGCCGGCGTTTGATAGCCTGTTCGTAAGCCTCCGGTGTTTTTTCGGCTACTTGAAGGGCAAATGCTCGTGCTATTGCCCGGTTACGGTGAAGCTGCTCATTGCGATCCAATATTTTTTGTGTAGAAAAGTGCACGACCGCGACACCCGCGCCAAATACCGCACTGAGCACCGTGATAAACAGAAAAATATAGGTTGGTGAATTTTTATTCACGATGCCCCCCTCTGAATGTTCCGCGCTTTGGCACGTTTGATCCACATATCGAGCGAGGGGGCTATCATATTGCCCAAAAGGATGGAAAATGCGACCCCGCCGGCAAAGATCGCTTTATAGCGGAAGAAAACGATCATGGCGCCTATGAATAAGCCGTAGATCCACTGGGAAAGCGGTAGCTTTGGAGCACTAACCGGCTCGGTAACCATATAGACGGCGGCATAGGCAAAGCCTCCCGACAACAGAGTAAAGGCGGGCGGGGGTACGGCTTCGATGCCCAGAATATTCCTTAGCAGGACATTCAGTGCAACTGCACCGATTATCGGCGAAAGCATCAGTCGCCAATTGGCGGTCTTAGTCATGAGAAGGTAAATCGCCGCAAGGAGAATGGCCACAAAGCTTACTTCGCCGGCTGAGCCGGCGGCCAGTATTCTTTGTGTGCCCTCGGTTGAAAACGAGTCGCCGATAATGCCGGTGAATAGGTTGCCAAGATCGGTGAGATACCCAAAATCCCGTCGGGCCCACATCGGAGTTGCCGCCGTGACGGCGTTGACCGCTTCCATGCCCGTACCACGAAGGTAGGGTGGCAGTTGATCGAGAGCAGTCATACTCCATGCACCGAAGCCGCCGGGAAAACCTCGAAATGCAGGGACAAATTTTGCGGTCAATGCAATCGGGAAGCAGACATAAACGAATGCTCGTCCCACGATTGCGGGATTGAACACGTTCTTTCCAAAACCCCCGAACGCTTCTTTGCCGAACAGTATGCCGATTATCGCCCCGACCGCAACTATCCAGAATGGAACGGTTGGCGGCAACGAGAGGGCGTATAGCGCCGAGGTTACGAAACAGGCGTACGAAATTTTCCTCTTGCGCCGCGTAACCATCACCCATTCGGTCATAAAACTGAAGAATATCGATACGATAAGTACCGCCAGAATACGCCAGCCGAAATAATACACCGAAACAAGCGCAATCGGCGCAAGCGCATACAGCACGCGCAGCATGTTTTTTTGCTTGAGAAATCGTGGTTTGGTCAGTTGTAGCATTGCAATCCTTCGGAGGATCGGTCATTACCGCGTGATCTTAACAAGAACGGTAAATATAGTGTTTGGAGGGCGGAGGGGGAGATTTTGGCTTTGGCGGGGGTCTTATGGCGAGAAATCGGGTTGGTTATGCGTAGTATCCGTAATGAATACGTCGTCCAAGCGAATTTCGGACCTTGGAACCCCGGATTGCGGTTGAGGAAGCCTGCTATCCAAGCGACAATGATCGCCAAAGTGAGTATACGTTCCGAATCTCGGCTCACGTCCGGGATGACCGGGTTGTCAAAATAATGCCTATTTTGGACGAAAACTAATTAAGACCAAAATATGTCGATTTTCACTTCCATTCCGAAGCTTGAGGTATTCGATCCCTTCGGGATCAAACTATTATGTTTTCCGTGCGGTGTCACCGCCGTTGCGTTACTATAGGTGCTTCGTCACCGCATTGCATCGGACCGTATTGTAATCTTTGGGTGGTCCCTCACTTGGAACCGACGAGTTTAGGGAAGAATCTGGGTGAAGGGTGCGGCAACCTTGCCGACCATGGTGAGATTAGTTGACGGTTAATTATGCGGACGCGCCCGGTTCTCCGCAGAGCGCTTTTTCCTCTGTCATCAACCGTCGTCGAAACAGGCATGGCCTCCGGGCTTGCCATGACCCGACGAAGCCGGCAGCCATTACCCGCAATTAGCCGCGATAAAGAAGGCCGAGAAGCCCTACCATGATTGGTAGAGTGACGATCGAGGCGGCAAAGCCGGCGAGGAGATATTGGTTTACGACTGTTTTATCTCCGCCGGCGCGTTCGGCCATCAGTGGCATGGCGGTTATGGGAGGGACTGCGCTTTGTAGAAGGATAATTAACGCCAAGGGATATGATGGGCGCAGCAGGGCCAACACCGCAAGTGCAACGATCGGAAAAATGAGATTTTTTGCCGCCACAAATGATATCACCTCGGCTACGGGAAGCTTTCGGCGTTGCTTGAAGTCAATGTACAGGTTCCCGCCGATCACCAACATGAGTAGCGGAATTGCCATGCCGCCGAGGAGTTCGATAATGCCGTACGCCGCTTCCGGTACGAAAGTGTGCAGATCAAAGAGGCGCAGAGCCACGGCAAGGAGCGTAGCAATGACGGCCGGGTTAAGAATGTGGCCCCACCCGTTCGATGGAGTACTGTTTTTGAAAAAATAGGGGGCTGTTTTGAAGAAAAAGGCAGAGAAGGGCAGAACGAAAAGAAACAGGTACACAAGACAAGGCATGTTCTCGTCGCAGACGCGCGGAAGAATTACCAGTGGAAAGAAAAGCGCGTTTTGGTAAAAAAGCGTTGCCGCGAATTCTTCGTGATGCGCCGGACGAAAAAGCGAGCGAATAAGAAACGTAAGTAAAAAAGCTGCCGCGGTGAACAATACCCACCACAGAGGAAGCCTCCACCATCCGGGGATCAGGGACGGGTTGAAATGACGAGTGATATTGCTAAATATAGTGCAAGGCAAAGCAACATCGAGGGCCAGCGGCGCAAGGGCTTTGAGGGCCGCACCGGGCACAACGCGCCGAGCTACGAGCGCGAATCCAATCACCCCTACCCCCAGCAATATAACAACGGCTTCAAGTGTGGCAAACAGAAAGTTCATGCTATTGTATAAGGCGCCATCACAGTCGGTCCTTGGCGTCGCCATCTTTTCTCGTTCTCGAAGGCGTCCGTGTCTATCGGCATTGGGTGTGTACCGGCAATCGATCGATAATCACCCCGGCGATATTGAGTAGTAGTCCCGGACAGGCAATACCATAAATTATACTCTGGTGCTTGGGTTAGCCGATATCGCATTTCATCTATAGCCGGAAACGGATCGATATCGGTAGGTATATGCACTGTGGCATGTTTGTTGCTAAATAATAGGGCGCAATGGTGCGATTCTTGGTAATGTGGGGTTTTGGAGGGGGTACCGCTAAAAACAGTTTGGTAACAATTGTTCGGAAACGGGTTGAATCTTGTCGTACTTGCCAAAATTCTTTAAAGGAGTAGCGCAATGCTGAGTCAGAAAATGGCCGATGCACTTAATGCTCAGGTCAACCGTGAGATGTACTCTGCCTACCTGTATATGGCGATGTCCTCCCATTCGGCTGAAAAGGGTCTTAAAGGATTCGCTAACTGGTTCATGGTTCAATATCATGAAGAGATGCTTCATGCCATGAAAATATTCGAATACATTCAGCGCCAAGGCTCCATCGCGGTGGTGGGGCAAATCGATCGGCCTCCCGCGGAGTGGTCTTCACCGCTGGATATGTTTGAGCGGACGCTGGAACACGAAAAGAAGGTAACCGCCTGGATTAACGATCTGATGGAACTGGCGATCGCGGAAAAGGATCATGCCACGCGGATTTTCTTGCAGTGGTATGTCACCGAACAGGTGGAGGAAGAGGAGAACGATAATGACCTTATCGCTCAGTTGAAGATGATTGGTGACGACAAACAGGGCTTGATGCTTCTGGACAGGGAACTGGCACAGCGAATGACGACCGTCCCTACTGATTTCAGCAAGGGCGTGGAGGCAGCCATGGAAGCCCAAGCATAGTCAAAAATCTTTGCCGGCCGTCGCCATTTTATTTGCGGCGGCGCCGCGGGACTATTTCATTCGGATTTCCAATATGCGCCGTGGTTAATCGTAAAAGACTGTTGATTATCAGACCATGTCAAGAGCCTGTCCCATAAAACCCTCACTCGTCGGCATCCGGGGCTCTCGTGGCCTCCGGGTGCGTTCCCCCGTCGCGGCATATGACCCGCTTTGCCTTCATTGGGGCGCTTTGGCGGGGGGGGCTGAGTCTCGACGGATCGGTGGCGATATGAGGATTGGGGCTGAGTTCCTTAGATGAAGAAAACCGGGAAGGAAAAACGCTATGAGTAACATGTGGGACGTTGCCAAGAAGATTGAAGAAAAAAGTCGTGACTATTATGCCAAACTTGCCGAAGAGAGTTCGATAACCCAACTCGAAGGTGTATTCAGGGCGCTGTCCAAAGAGGAACAGCGGCACTACGACTTGTTCGAAATGGTACAAACCGGCTCGGTGAACACCGCGGAATTGGTCTACGGGAAAACAACGGAAGAGGCCAAGGCTATTTTCGAGAAAATGCGGAAAGAGCTGACTGTACCCGAAACAATCGAAGATGCCGAACGCATATACCGGAAAGCGGTCGAGTTCGAGCGCACCAGTATCGAGCAGTATCGCAAAATGCTCGAGGAAGTAGCCGATGAGCGGACAAAAGCGGTGATCGCATTTCTGATACGTGAAGAGGAACGGCATGAGCGGCTTATGGAGGGACTGGTAGTGTTCGCGCGTAGGCCCAAGCAGTGGCTTGAGGACGCGGAGTTCTATCATTTGGAAGAGTATTAATTATTTATGGTGTGGCTGTGTAGCATGCGTATAGGGAACATTTGCCGGTTGCGTATCCGGCATATATCCACCTTGCTTGTGACACGCACCGGCCCGCTCAATCCCGCTGCTTAGGTGGTGACGGTCGCCGCGTGGTAGCGATATGCTTTTGGTAGCCGCCCCCACCGCCGATTCATAGCAACCGTAAAGGAGACCTCGATGGATTTAGAAATTACTGGTCGGGCCGTTCTCAATAACGGTGTTGAGATGCCGCGCCTTGGTTTGGGAGTATTCAAGGCCGAGTATGGCGAAGAAACTCGCCGTGCGGTGCGGTGGGCGCTGGAAGCGGGGTATCGACATATCGATACGGCGAAGGTGTACGGCAACGAACCAAGCGTCGGTGAAGCCGTCGTCGAAAGCGGTATACCACGTGACCAGGTGTTTATCACCACCAAGGTCTGGAATAATGATCAAGGCTACGACAAAACGCTAAAGGCCTATGAAGCCAGTCTCAAGCGCCTTGGCATGGATTATATCGATCTTTACCTCATTCACTGGCCGGTGAAAGGCAAGCGGCTCGATACCTGGCGCGCCCTGGAGCGACTGCTTAAAGAGGGGCGATGCCGCGCCGTTGGCGTGAGCAATTTCATGCCTCATCACATGAACGAATTACTGGACAAGAGCGAAACGGTTCCCGCCGTTAACCAGGTGGAATTCAGCCCGTTCATGTACAGAAAGGAACTCTTGGAGCTTTGCCGAAGTGTCGGTACAGTTCTGGAAGCGTATAGTCCGCTTACTCGTGGGCGGCGGCTCGATGACCCTACCATAGGAGCCATAGCCGCAAAACACGGCAAAACGGCGGCCCAAGTGATCATTCGCTGGGTGCTTCAGCACAAGGTGATCGTGATTCCTAAATCCGTGCACAAGGAGAGAATCGAAGAAAACGCGGATGTGTTTGATTTTGAGCTTTCCACCGAAGAAATGGTCACTCTCGATGGGCTCGATGAACACTACACGATATTGTCGGCGGGATGGATACCGGAGGAGTGGGAGTAGTTAATTACGAGGTGACTACTCAGCTCCATTCCGCATAATCACTCGTTAAAAACAAAAAACATTGGAACAATGCCTGAAACAAAAAAAGCTATTATGCAACTATTCAAAACGGTGGCTGAGCGTCACGGTGGCTGAGCGGAGTCGAAGCCACCGATGTAGACCTGAGTAATTACATTACGAGAAATCTATGATTCAACCCAATTCATCGTACCCTGGCCGACTTGCATCTCTCATTGGCCGATTCAATGTATATTATCGCCATGACCTCGCGAAAAAAGTACGATCAGTGGTATAAAAAGCTCTTCAGCAACCCCGTGCTGGTGCGGGAGTTGTTTACCGGTTTCGTGAAAGAGGATTTCGTTCGGGATCTGGACTTTTCGACGCTCAAGCGGCTCGATAAGAGCTTTGTTAATGATGAATACCGGGAGCGGGAATCCGATATTCTCTATGAAGTCCGTTACCGGGGCAAGCGGGCGTATATTTATTTGCTTATTGAGTTTCAGTCGCGGGTTGAGCGGTGCATGGCTCTGCGGATACTCAGCTATGTCACCCAATTCTATCTTGTGCTGATGGAAGGAAAACGGGCGCCAAAACTGCTCCCGCCGGTATTTCCGCTGGTTTTGTATAACGGCGAAGAGAAATGGACCGCGCCGGTTTCATTTCGCGCGCTGGTGGAGCCATCGATCCCTGCGGACTATATCCCGGCGTTTAGGTACTACAAAATTGCCGAAAACGAGTATAGTAAAAGGGAATTGGTAAAAATACGAAATGCGGTGAGTGCTTTATTTTATATAGAAAACAGTACGCCCGAAGAATTTCAGCATAATGTATCAATCCTTACTG
>WJJU01000062.1 GCA_014729595.1 Chitinivibrionales bacterium | reverse complement strand
GATCGAGTATTCGAAGGTCAGACCGTTGGCGGCGCCCCATTGACGGCGAGGCCACACATCATGACCGGTAGGATCGTTTTCGACCGGCGCGCCACCGAAGTGAGCGATGATAGCATTGTTGTAGTGACCACCGGCGCTGTCGCGGAACAGCACACCTTGCTTGGTGTCGAAACCCTCGTAATCCCAATAGTGCGGACCAACGTAGGTAACATTGTAGATAGTAGGCTCAGAAGCCAAGTGGAGAGGATTGCCGGGAGCGAGACCATCGTGCTCACCACCACGCTCACCTTCAACCTGGTGACGAATAGCGTACCAGTATTGACCGCGGCCTTTCCAACCTTCGTCGTAGTCGAAAGCATCATCACCGACATAAGCGGCAACGGCGTGCTTCAGACCAACCGTACCACCAAAGAATTCGAAACCGTCATCGCTGTTGGCGTAGACTTCGATGAAGTCAAGAACGGTAGCATCACCGACACCACCCAAGGTCAAACCGTTGATCTCTTCGTTCGAAGCCTCAGTGGCACCACCATGGCGGATCGAAACATACTTGAGAGAACCGGAATTGTCATGAGGATCGTCACCACCGTACCAGGCACGATCGTCTTCATCACCAAGACCTTCGATCGGATGCTCGAGGTAATGAGGATGAGCTGGATCCGTGATGCCGTTACTGATCGGTGCGTTACCGAGAAGAATTACACCACCCCACATGTTGTTCACGCCGGGGCCCATGTCTTTGCCTAAACGAGGATCGTCACCAACCGCGGTGAACACGATCGGAGAGTCAACGGTACCTTCGGCAATCAACTTACCACCCTGAGCTGCGCACAAAGTACCCGAATTATCACCTTCGGAACCACCGCTCAAACCAAAGATATAGCAACCCGGCTTGATCTCGAGCGTGGTACCTTCTGGGATGAACACGGGCTCAATGAGCGCACGATAAATCGGAGCGCCGGTTAAGGGATCGTTGGCTTCCCAGACGATGGTGCCGGCGTTGGGCGGGACATTCACATCACGAATAAGCTCATAACCCTGAGGATCGAGGCCGGCGGTGGCGATCATCGCGCATGCCGTAAGCCCGAAAGCCGCGGCTTTTGTGAAAAGAGACATTGAGTCCTCCTACTTGAGTAAAAAAAGGTTTCCTACTTAAAATGCCGGTCAGATAACCGTACTCGGCCAAGCGTATTGGTGTAGCCCTTTAGCAAGAACCAACCTTATCATTGGGCGAAGAATTCAGAATATCACAACCTCCTTTCTATTTTGTTCGAGAAAGCGCCGCGGTCATACACCCGAGGCATCGATTAGCACATCCATTTTCTTCCGCCAGGCTTCGTTTTTTTGCCCAAAGAACTTTTCCTTTGCGCCAAGCTACCGAGCACCGATTTCACATGGCATAGTAAATATCGGTTGTGATTGTTTTTTCCGTATGTGACGAATGTTAGATATCTGTCAGAACCGAGCCGCTTCATACACACCCTTGAGAACGCGAGCTTCATTCCGATGAATTCCAAGCACTTTAAATATGTATCGAGAATGTTTGAGAACTATGGAAGCAATGTTAGGATTGTGTAAAAATAGCCCGCCAAAAGTAGCCGCTCGGGCAAATGTCACCATTCTGTAACAGTGTCCGACTTATGCGGTGACGCCGTCACCCATTCCAATCGATGAAGTCCTCAATCCTAATACAAACCTAAAGAAGTTCTCGCAAAATTCTCATAAACGATAATTATTTTTAGCGCTGTATGAATTAACAGCCGACCAAGGCACCAACGGGCAAAAGCCGGCCGGCCCTTATTTCACCTTCACATTTACAAGAAGAGGGAGTGTCTACTCATGGTGTACCACAAACGCTTATCTATCATGACGGCGAGTATTCTTGCATTCCGGCTCCTTGCACCCGCCCAGGAAATATGGTTCACCGACCCCGTACCGGGTGACACTCTCTATGTAGGTGACACCATATCGATTACCTACGAAATGGATCAAGCCTACCGAGACAACGCCGTCGGCCCTCTTCTCAGTCTTTCGGTGAATGGGGGAAAAGATTGGCACCAACTCTGCCCCGTGGAAGCACCCGTAACGGGGGGGCAACCCTATTGCACCATTGTATTGCATTTCGACTATTCCGGCCAACCACATGTGGTGATTCCCGATACACTATTTTTGGATTCCGCCGGCACTCAAATACCGATCACCCCCGTCACCGACGAAGGGGTTCTGAGGCTGCAGGACTATGCCAATCCCGAGCTTGTGGGCTTTTTAGACGGCTATATCTATATTCGTCGTTCCCGGCCTGATCCATCCCCCCAAAACGGAGAAGATGGTGATGACGGCGGTTGCGGCTCCGGAGCCGGACTCGCTCTCATTCCGGGCATTTTTCTGAATTTATTGCCCAGGCGCCGGGGCCGGAAGATTGCTCGATGAGGCCCCGAACATCATAATTGAAACTAATGCTGGTTCCCGATAGCTTTGTATTACAACGAAGGAGTTCTCTACATGAAACGGTCACCGCGCGTACCGTCCGTACGATCCGTTACCCCGACAGCACAGACTCGACCAATCATCAGATACCCTCATCGTTCCCCACGCACGCACCGCGCACGGGCGATAGTATGTGCCGCCATTGCGGTGGGGAGTGCCCTCGCGCTCCTCGGGTGCAATGAAGGCTCCACCAAAGGCGGTAATCCGCTTGTCGGCGTATGGAGAGTACACGGTGAAGATAAGCGTCCCGCTTGGCTCGAATTCCGCAAAGACTACTCCTATGCGATCGCCTGGGAAGACACTCGTGACGCCTTCTGCGGCCAATATCAGCTCGAAGGCAATACGGTACGCCTCCTGGACCTTTTCTGCGGAACCGGCCTTCCGGGAGTCCACCAATTCAGCATTGCTGACGACACGCT
>WJJU01000674.1 GCA_014729595.1 Chitinivibrionales bacterium | reverse complement strand
TTTGAAATACCCCGTCCAAAATATCATCGGTTGTGCGCTTACCTCTAAATTCTTCGAGGCATCCCAGCCCTTCGCGGCATTGTTGTGCTATAATTTCCATTTGATTTGGGAATCTCGCACGACCATTCCGAAGATAATCGATCATCCTCAACACCACTTCCTCCTGTCTTTCGCTCCATATAATTGTATTTGAATCTCTATGTTTTGCAATTTCCGCAACCATCTTCCCTATTGCTTCAACAAGATTTCCGGTAGTTTTTTTTCGTAATGCGGAAGTATATAGACATTCAATACCCTCTTGCCGAAACCACTCCCCTTTTTTGGATCCTTCCGACTGATCGACTTTATTTACCACACCTATTATATTTTTCCGATGCGCACATTCATTAAGTATTCTTAACTCCTCCTCTATAAATTTTTCATTAGCCGCGGTTACCCATACAATGACACCGCTTCGGCGAACATAATCCCATGTACGTTCCACACCCATTTTTTCAACCTCATTATCGGCATATCGTACCCCAGCCGTATCAATTATATACGAATTCACACCCCCTATCCTTATTCTTTCAGATACACTGTCCCTTGTTGTGCCCCTCTCCTCATGAACCAAAACTCGCTCATAACCCAAAATTCTATTGAATAGAGTTGATTTTCCGGCGTTTGGAGGACCAACAAGCACTATCTCTATTCCCTTTTCAGCCTCAAGCAATCTATTTCGTCGCTCAATTTCTTCCTCTGCTTCTCGAATTACAGTCTCTATCCCCCCCACGGCACTATCCGTCGCCCCGCATTCCTCAATATCCTCTTCTTCGCCAAATTCAATAATCGTCTCTATATGACCTATTGTTTGTACGAGTAAATCTTCCCATCTCGCTATACGATCTTCGTACCCTCCAAAATATGCCTGAACAGCTCCCCCCGCTCCTTCAATACTGCGCGCATTTACGATTTGATTAATCGCTTCCGCCCGCACTAGGTCCGTTTTTCCATTTTCGAACGCTCTTCGAGTGAACTCACCCCTTCCCGCATACCTTGCTCCCGCGGATACCAATCGTCCCAATACCTCACGTACAATTTCTTCCCCACCGTGACAGATTAGCTCCACCATATCCTCTCCACTGAATGATCGGGGTCGCTGGTACTTAACCGCCGTAACCTCATCCAGTTCATCCCCACTTTCATGGATCATAGTGTAGCGCTTAAGCATACCCGGTTTAGATCCACTAAATTTCCGCTTTTCACAGATACTTCTCTCCACTATCTGATGCGATTGCTCACCGGATACCCTAATAACCGCTAACGCTCCCCGTCCACGGGCTGTAGCAAGTGCTATAATCGTATCTACTTTTCTTTCCATTTTTATATACTACCCGATTATATTCCAATTCTTACTATTTGGATACTCCTCTTACATAGAAAATGGCCACTCTGCATACCCAAAGTGACCTTTTCAAATTACGGTATAAGGGAACATTTCTTTCCCTTCCCGCGGCATTTTTGCTTGAGCTTCTTTAGTTTGCCTCAAACATTATTTCCGTGCGCCGGCAAGCGCCGCTTTCCTTTTTTCGATGAAATACTGCTGCACAAGCTGCAGTGCACTAGAGAAGGTCCAATACAAAACTAATCCGGCCGGAAAACTATTGAAAATAACCAACATGATTACCGGCATTATATAGACCATACCTTTTTGGTTGGGATCCTTTATCGTTGCCTTTTGCTGAAAAAACGTAAGCGCCGCCATGATCACCGGAAGAAGCGCGAAGTTGTTTCCATATATGCCGCCTATCAGCGGTAATGTGGGTATTTCAAAAAGTGTTTCCGCTCTGGATAAATCATCAACCCAGGGAACAAGTATCGTTTCGGCTCCTCGAAGCTCTATGGCCTTGCGAAGAACAACAAACAACGATATAAAAATAGGCATCTGAAGCACCATAGGAAGGCAACCCATCTGAAGCGGGCTAACACCTTCTTCTTTGTACAATGCCATCAATTTTTGGTTCATTTTTTGAGGATTGCTCTTGTATTTTTCCCTCAAAGCATTAATTTTCGGCTGCAGATCCTTCATCCTGTTCATCGATCTAAGACTACTCTGAGTCAGCGGAAAAGTGACTATCTTAGATAGTAGGGTAAGCAACAGAATAACAATCCCGTAATCTTTAACAACGCCATGAAGTGAAACCAACAACCAAAGTACAAATTCGCAGAGAAATGGAAACCATTTATCCGCCCGAAAGAAAAATTTCCATCCTCCAAATAGAACTTTAACCAGATTCTCACCGGCATCTTTTAGTGTCGTCAGTTTTGCAGGACCAATATACCATCGATAATCCTGATGATCGCCGGCAGCAAACCTCTTCACCTCATATCGATAGTTTATATCGGCGGCATCTTTCCGATTTTCGTTTTCACCTTGCGACTCCATATCTTTGAATGTTGATATGGTAATGTCCGCATCAGTCATCGTATCCGCGATCAACGCTATAAGAAAATACTTGGAAGTAAGCCCTATCCACTTATAAAAACCGGTTCGATCTTCCTCTTCAATCTTTTTCGTAGAAAAGCGCTCAACATCCTTACCGTTATACAAATGTATTGTTCGAGCACCAAAACGAGATGAACGGCCCTCTTGTCCAAGTTCGCTTTCCCTTATTCCCGCTTTCCATCCGACACCTAATCTC
>WJJU01000673.1 GCA_014729595.1 Chitinivibrionales bacterium | reverse complement strand
TTCGCTCAAATCTTTGCTGAGCGTCTTGAGGATGACCTTCTGCTCTTTGCGGAACCAAAATGTGAGATATTTGTTTTCGTCGGCGTGGGGCGTCAGTACGATACAATCCTCAATCGGCGCATACGTCCCTTTGCGCTCTTGTATGCGCATTTGCGTGTTAAGTCGAGGTGCGTATTTATTTATAAGACGATGCTCCAAAACAAGGCTTTCGAGTTCGGATCCGCATCGGTGAATCGACAAATCGTATGCATCCCGCTTAAGTGCTTCAAGCTTTGCGGGAGACTCTTCGGTATTGCGAAAATATCCGAGAAGGCGGCGACGAATGTTTCGCGCTTTCCCAATGTATACGAATCGTCCCTCACGATCTTTGAATCCGTATACACCTGGTGTTGAAGGCTGTGAAAGGATGTCTTCGGGGCTGAACGCTTTGTCCGACCATTGCATGTCAAGGGTGCGCGCGCATTCACGTTCCTCAAGTGCGGAGCGGTTGGTTATTCCGCCCCGGACAAGACGCCGGAGCAATGTCGCCGCAATTTCAGCGAGGCATTCGCCGTGCGAAACCGCGGAAGTCGGCACCGGTGGACGATCGAACAGAGCCTGACGGCAACTCTCAAGGTCGAGCGGTCGCGGCATCGACAAATCCGCAAGGCGATATAATTGACTCACCAGCATCGTATCATCGGTCAGGCTTTCTCCGATCGACGAAAGGTGATGGGCAAGGATTCGTTGTTGCCTACCAGACAAAAGTATCGGCATTGTATCATTAAGCGCTCGAGCCACCCCGGCGAGGGCTTCTTCCCTGTCTTGCCGGTATTCGCCGTCGAGCGGACTCACGAGAACTTCTTGTTCCTCGGGAGAAAGGCTGTCCGGGGTTATGAGCCACTCTGAAAACAGAAGTCGAGGTTGTTCCAACAGCGCCCATCCCGAAAGGTGAACCGCACTAGTGGGATTCGCGCCGGTCGGATCGGTTAGCAGAAACACCGCGGACCAGGGTAATTCCTCCAGAGGGCGGTTGTCTTGGCCGATGAAAGTCGTTGCGGGACGCCACAGTTCGTCTTCTCCCAAACAGCAGCGAGGATCCGAAGCTAAAATGCTTTTTACCGCATGGTGGGCGAGGCGCCGGTCGGGGTTTTTAAACTTGAGAATTTCTTGAGCCAGAGTAACGGAATCGACCCCAGCGGGGTTGTCCCGGATTATTTGTATCAATCCTTCGTGCATGTATCAAATCCTTTTTGCCCTTTTAAACGACTTTTGGAGAACCGACTCATAAAAATGGTCTTGAATGCGGCGGAATGCGACGTTTGCGCGCTCGTGGAGCCACTCCAAGCCCCTGATTGCATTGGAGACCGCTTGTCTTCGCGCTCATTGATGCATGACAAGGGGACGGCCATCAAAAAGGATAGGCCGCGGGAATACAACCCATCGAGCGAGCGACGGAGCAATCGAACCGTCCGGCGCGCGTTACCATATCCGGGGGGTGAAGACTTGCCCGGTGTCCTCCGCAAGCACACCTCTGGTGATGAGGGATTTATGAGAGGGGTCTTATTCATATCTTTTCCGATTAAAAAATAGACCAGTGCAAGCTCTCCTCGCTAAATACGATCGTTTGCCGATTTGTCCCGAACCCCGAAGAGCCTTATCGTTCAACGAGATGGTGTACGGAAGGCGCGACTCATAGTGAGTGTGGCGATATATTCCGGTCGCATTCGGAAAATGAGTGATCCGCAAGGGAAAAAGAGCAAGCGATGTGGACGGCGCGGTGAGAAGGCGCGATTGGAGTGAACGGGACTTTTTTCGGGGAGGGGTAGACAGGGAAGGAACCCACACGCGCCAACTTAGTTTTTCGGTTAGGCAAATAGTCGCCACATCGTTCCTCCGCCTCCTCCCCCCCCCGGCCATCCCCATTTCATGGAGAGGGGGGCATTTTTGCTTTTTTTTTGGCCTATTATTCACCTCATATAAATTTGGAGAAGGAGCAAAAGGATGAGCCGGAGCCACGAAGGGGCGGGGTCTTCTCGGATTGTAAGCTTACGACGGCGCTTAAGGGGAAAGTTATACCTCGTATTTACCGGCGATGTCGGCCGTTTTCCTCGGGCAAGCGTGGTTAAAAAACGGCTTCGATAATAAAAATTTTAAAATACTCTTGCTTGTGGGGTGACAAAAATATATTTTAATCTGTAAACGTTGTTCTTTTATCAATATCTTTTCCGGCTGGGATCGCACCGTCGTGCGTGTCTCTTAGCCACCCCGGAGCCGGTTGAGCGATGCCTGGCCGTGAATTTACAGGGCGCTATTTTTAAGCACGACGTTCCTACATTTATCTCAAGAGAGGAGTGGCTGCACCATGGCAAAGATCAGCAAAACTCAGTTGATCAAGCTGCAAAAGAAGTATCGGACCGACGCCAAAATCGGCGAGCAATTCGGTATTACTCGCCAAGCAGTGCATCAGTTGCGCAAAAAGTACGGCATAGAATCTCTGATTGCGAAAAACGAAGAGCGCAATCAGAAAATCGTTGCGGCGTACCAAAATGGTTTTTCGGGAACCGCTTTGGCCAAAAAATTCGGCCTTTCGGTCTCACAAACCTATAGAATCATAAACGAGTCCCAACCCGGGGAAAAACCGACAACAAAGAAAAAGACGACCAAGAAAGCAGCCAAGAAGAAGGTCGGTAAAAAGAAGACCACCAAGAAGGTAGCCAAGAAAAAGGCGGCTAAGAAAGTCACCAAGAAGAAGGCGGCTAAGAAGGTAACGAAGAAAGCCGCGAAGAAGGCGCCCAAAAAAGTTGCCAAGAAAAAGACCACCAAGAAGACTTCCAAGAAAAGGACCTCCAAAAGGAAGAAATAATCCGTGTCTCGGTGGTATATGACACAACGGAGAACAGGGCTCATTGCTACATGAGCCCTGTTTTACATTTCCCAAAAGCCTGCCATGTCCGTTTCATCTCCTGCCGCCAAACCCCCGTCCGAGCCCGGATTGGCGCGGTCAATTTCGATTGCCGCGCTAATAATGGCCGCCTCCAATATTCTTAGTCGTCTGCTCGGTCTGGCGCGAGAATTGATTTTGGCACACTTGGTAGGAACGCATTGGACCTACGACGCTTATGTCTTTGCTTTTACCCTTCCTGAATTGATCAATCATTTTGCGGCCGCGAGCGCCCTTTCGATTCCTTTCATTCCCATTTTCCAAAAACACCTGGCCGATGGCGAAACCGAGAGAGCATGGCGATTTTTTGCCAATCTGCTGCTCATTGGAACAATGCTCTTGACCGCTCTGTTGATTCCGGCTATTCGCTATACCGAACAGGCCCTTGCGCTCGCGGGGGATAACATCGACGATCCTTCGCGTCCTGAACTGTTGGCGTTGACGGTCAGGCTTACGCATATAGTCTTGCCGGCTCAGTTCTTTTTCTTTTGGGGGGCGCTATTCAATGGTGTACAGTATGCACATAAGAAATTTGTGCTTCCGGCGCTCATGCCGGTTCTCTATAACACCGGCATAATCTCGTGCGGTCTATTGCTTTTTCCGCAACTTGGTATAGAAGGATTCGCGTGGGGAGTATTGGCGGGCGCCTTTGTCGGCAATGTTGTTCTCCAGCTTCCGGGCGCCCTACGAGTCGGAATGCGATTCAGACCGGCTAAGATTTTGCGCGACCCCGACCTTAAAGTTTACCTGCTCGGTGTCCTTCCCCTTGTACTGGGTTACAGCATGGTAAATGCGAATGAGGTGCTGTTTCGCGTTTTCGGCACGTTTGTGCCGGAGGGTGAAGGAGCACTCGGCAGTCTTAACTACGCTTTGCGCACGATGCTTATGTTGGTAGGGGTATTCGGGCAAGCCTTGGCGACGGGTGCGTATCCCTTTATTTCACAGCTTGCGGTTCAACACAATTTCGACGAACTGGCACGCTTGACCAACAAAATGATATCCAGGATCGCCGCTTTTGTAATTCCAGTCAGTGCCATTATGATGGCGCTTTCTAAAGAGATAGTAGCCGTTTTGTATCGACACGGCGAGTTTGGCTTGGAATCTACTCGCATGACCGCCCGCGCGTTGACCTATTACCTTGTCGGCGCCTTCTTTCAATGCGGTGCGTTGGTGAGCAATCGTCTCTACTACGCGGCGCGCAATACCGTCTTTCCCATGTTGGTGAGTACCGGCGTGGTTGTTGCGGCTATTCCCCTTTATCTATGGTTGGGCCGGACGATGGGAGTCGGCGGGGTTGCGCTGGCCGGCTCAATCGGTTTGGCGGCCCAGTTTATTATTATATACGGGACCTGGAGTGTACAACATCACAATGTCGCCGTTATTCGCGTACTGGTAAAGATCGTTGTAATTACCGCAACATCAACCGCTTCCGCCGTTCTGACGTTGTGGATTAAGCAAGTAAGCGCCGGCCTGCTCGGCACCGTCGAATCGCCTCAATTAAGAGGCCTTGCAACTGTTGTCGCGGCGGGCTTTCCCCCTTTGCTTTTAACGCTCGCCGTTCTGGACTTTACCGGTACCGAGCCTATTTGGTCCACGCTTACGGCTCTCCTACGGGGACGCCGAACCACCGCCGTCCTACCATCGGACAAACAAGATAAAAAGAACAAACGCCACTGATCGCTCCCGAAAATGCATGCCCCCGGCACAAAGACGGCGGTCAAGGCTTGCCCCGTTTCCCTTTTTGCGAAGAATGTGGCCCGCGCTCGACTGGTACGACCGTTGATACCGGGGATCAACACTCTTTTCTTGGGGTAGTTTCTCACAGCCCGCGTGTCTTCCGAAACGGGCTATGCTTCCCGTCGGAGATTCAGTGGTATGCCGTTCGGTGGATGTTCAACCGCGCGGAGAAGCGGTCTGAAATCCCCCCGAGGGGTTGTGAAAGGGTTCGAACTGTTCTTTGGGGGCGCCGCATACGGGACATCGGTTCGGTGGTTCGGGGCCTTGGTGGACATAGCCGCATACCATGCATATCCAGGCGGAAGGAGGTGAAGAATCCATAGTGTATTACATGAGGAAAAGCTGTTAATTGATTCAATATGGCCCGCAATTTCCTTAGCGGGCATGATGTTCCGCGCGGTGGAACGTGAACCGGAGACCCGGGTGTACCTTGATTGACCGCAGGCACGTACGCGGCTATCATTATTATGATACACTATGCGACGATTCGGAGGCAAGTGAGATGTTGTCCGCGAATGGTCACTTGTGGCATACTTATTGCTTTGTCCCGGAAAAAGGGTTAAGCCCGACAAGGAGATGACAAAGGTGACGTACCGCGAACGGTGGGAGATGCATGCTTTCCGGTTTTCGATTACAATTAGCCCATTTGCAAGGTCTGTATGGACTGGTCGGCAAGAGCGTGGTCGGCATGGGAACAAGACCGTGGTATGCTCGCGAAATAGTTATGCAGATGCAGGCCCTGGGTGCGGATTCGCTTCCGATTGTTTCGGGCGTTGTCGTTTTCATCGGCATGGCTTTGGCCTTGCAAGTGGGAGCCGAATTCGCTGTTTTAGGCTTACAGCTCTATACGGGACGCGTCGTTTCAATTGCGGTGATATCGGAGATTGGGCCGGTTGTAACGGCCATCGTATTTGCCGGCAGAAGCGGATCGGGAATGGCGTCGGAGCTGGGCTCGATGCAGCTTCGCAATCAGATCGACACATTCCGGGTTTTCGGCGTGGATCCGGTGAAAAGACTGGTGAGCCCTCGGCTGTTGGCGGCGATGGTGATGCTGCCGTGTTTGACCGCAATCGGTGATGCCGTATCATTGTTGGGCGCAGCTTACATAGATACCGCGGTTAACAACCAAAGCCTTCTGATTTTCTGGAATGCGGTTCAACAGTCATTAGTCCCTCATTATGTTGTGCCGGGCATTCTCAAGCCAATTGCATTCGGTTTCATTATTGCATCAATAAGCTGCTACGAGGGACTCAAAACCAGCGGCGGCGCCGTCGGGCTGAGACGCTCAACAACGCGGGCGTTTGTTTTTTCGACCTTGATAATCATAATCACCGATTTCGTTATTACAAAGACAATTCTACTTATGCTCAGATAAAGTCGATGGAGAGAACAATGATAGTTTTTGATAACGTAACGCTCAGGAGGGGCTCACGGAACATATTCGACAGGATCAGTTTTAGAATTGATTACGATGAGCGGGTGGTGATTTTGGGGGGAAGCGGGGTCGGAAAGACTACGTTGCTTAAATTGATTTTGGGACTGATTCGTCCTGATGAGGGAAGAATTATTGTTGACGGCAACGATCTTTCGAGCAAGTCGGAGAAGGAATTGCGTACAATAAGGGTTAAGTTCATGATCGTTTTCCAGGAGGGAGCCTTGTTTGACTCCCTTAACGTCAAAGACAACGTAGCGTTCTATCTTCGCGAACGCGGCGGTATTGATGAAGAAGAGATCGATCGTCGTGTTCGTGCGATTCTTCGCCGCGTGGGATTGGAGTATGCAATGGATACCATGCCCGAGCAATTAAGCGGCGGAATGATACGTCGGGTGGCCATTGCGCGATCGCTTGCCGCGGGGGAACCCGCAATGTTCCTTTATGACGAGCCGACCGGGGATTTGGATCCTTTGAGTGCCGACACCGTGATCGAGTTGATAAACTCTTTGGCCACACAAGAGCGTGGGTTTGTGGTAGTTACCCATCAGATC
>WJJU01000672.1 GCA_014729595.1 Chitinivibrionales bacterium | reverse complement strand
GGAACCGGTATGGGAACCGCGTGAGTATGGCGTATTCGGTCTCAACTGCTTTGCCGAATCGGTAGATACGACCGCCGACATGTACGCTCCCTGCATTTGGGTTCACGACAAAGAGATGCACAACTGTCACCCCGTGGCGATTTATGGGGTCTATCCGTTTCTTATTACCCATGTCGGCTCGGCCGATCGACAAACCGGAATCAACACGTACCGCCGCAATGTTCATCCGTTTACCCGCAATTCCTGGGCCGGAGACGCCGTCGTCCCGGCGGTGTTGGGCCTCAAAGAGGATTTGGTGCCGGCGCTCTCAAACTTTGCCGACAACGAGTGGAAAGAGTCCCTCCAATATTTCGAGCGCTACGGCAAAATCGCCGTGGCGATCAATCTTGCCCTTCTTCAGAGCCACGGCGGGGTAATACGCGTATTCCCCACTTTACCCGATTCCTGGTCCGGATCTTTTAAACTTCTCGCCGAAGGTCCAGTCGTGGTAGAGGCGTCGGCCAAGGATGGTGCTGTTGAATCGGTTTCTCTCACCAGTCTTCGCGACGGGGAGGTTGCGCTTGTTAATCCTTGGCCGGGACGGGCCGTGGAGGTGTCGGAAGAGGGCCGGGAAGTTCACGGGCCGGCGGGCGAGGTGTTGCGCTGGCGGTGTCGTGAGGGATGTGAGTATACGGTGAAGGTTGTTGAAGAGTAGCTACGCGGACGCACGCGGGGGCGAACCAATCGTTGTTGGGGGGGCGATTTGTTGGATCGTGGAAGGATCTTTTTTTAATAGATCGCCGCATTACCCTCAGGTATTTGCTATGTGTTGCGGCCTGCGCGATGTTGTAATTCCTCCGCATAATTCAATTGTTTAAATACATGTAAACAGACATATATGCGATGAAGGGAATCAATTATGCCGCCTTTACCGGCCCCGTTCCGTGATGCGTTTCCGGCAAATATTACAATAAATACGAGAGTGCTTTAGGACGTAATTACAATGCTGTGGTTGTCCGTCGTTTCGATACCTATCAAATGCTGAAACCATTTTTCCGCGCCCGATGTTATATTAAGGATACTTAAACCACTATCTGGGACAGGGCCGGTGATGAAACATTCGTATGCTAATAAATTCTGCATTATACCGGTGATTATTTCGCTGGTTATGGCGCCGGTGTTTCATTCTTTGAAAGCGAATGCCTGCGCCTGCCGTGTCCGGCAAAATTCGCGTTTTTCTTCCATCGGCGCCGCCTCGTGCTGTTCATCATCCTGCGATTCCGACGACGTCGGGTATTTCGGCCAATGCTGTGAATGCCGTGTTGAAACGCGCGGGGAAGAGCACGGCGGTGAGCCGTTCTTCAACTTGCGGAAGTCTATCGACGTAGGTAATGAGCCGCGCTGTCCCGCGGTTGCGGTCGCCGTCTATGACTACTATTCGGCACGGACGTTCTCACGCTCTTGGGCCGCGGTACGGCTCCCCGGCATTGCATCCCACGTTTCTTCGACCATTCTGCGCTTGTAAAGAGCTTCTCGCCCAGATTAAAATTTCCATAAACTCATAGTCGGTGCGACGCGAAAGCGCGTATGGTACGGGGTGAAAACGTTCCCCCGGCTTGTCATGCGCGCATGCGTGTTCGGGCTGCTACTCGCTATAGATGAAAGGTACACTGAAATGATGAAACGAAAACGGTTATTTTCGCGAATGGGTCGGGTGCCGGCGGTCACTTTCGCCCTCGTGATGGGAGTTGTGTTCGTGACGGGGTGCGGTAGTGCGGGGGGAACGAAGCTCGGCGTCGATATTCCCCCCGATGCCGAGGTTGTTGAACTCGCCTCGGTTGTCGAGAAACCGGCGGCGTACAATGGAAAAAAAGTTGTTATGAAAGGTGTGATTGACGGACAATGCCCCGCGCTGTGTGAATTCTTCTTTAAAGACGGCCTTCACAAGGTAACGATCTTTCCGCAGGGGTATAAGTTTCCAAAATTAACGAAAGGAAAACCGGTAACCGTGTACGCACAGGTTACCGCCGGTGAAGGGCAGGTTGTTTTTTCGGCTCTTGGCGTCAATGTGGAATAGGGGGAGGGGATGACTCATTTCAAGGTAGCACTTAGTAATTTGCGCCGCAATCCGGTGCGCAGTATCCTTACCGGCTTGAGCCTTGCCGTGGCGGCGGCCACGCTAAGCTCCGTCATGTCGCTTGATAAGGGCTACTCCTCGGCGGTCACCGACGATTTGGTCAACAAGACCGGCGTCCATATGTACATTACCAAGGAAGGATGCCCGATCGAGGCGGCATCGGTGATTGCGCAGGGAGGTATCAGTCCGTTGTACGTAGAAGAGGGTGTGGTCGACAAAGTCAGAGACCTACCCGAGCTTGCCGCGGTCATGCCGTTCAAGCTGTTCGCGCTGACCACCGAGGATGGGATGCGAACGGATATTTTCATGGGCGTCACGAAGGAGGTGCAGACGATCAAGCCCGACTTCAGCTATGCTTCGGGCGGCTGGTTTACCAGCGACTCGTCGGTGATCCTGGGCGCGGAGATGGCAAAAGTGGAGAATCTCGGCGTAGGCGATCTGATGTATTCGGAGCATTTTCAAAAAGAGTTTTTGGTATCGGGAACGCTCGAGCGTAACTACAGCCAGGACGACGGCACGTTTTTCATTCCGCTCGAAACGGCGCAGAAGCTTGTTAGGCGTGAGGGAAAGCTGTCGGCGGTGGCGCTCAAGCTTAAGGATGTCGGTGCTTTGGATGCGAGCCGCACCAAGATCCGGGCCATGATGCCCGGCGATTACTATGTGATCGGGTCCAAGGAACTCAGCGAAGGTATACTGCAGTTTTTCGGCTCGACGCGGGTGATGATGTTCGTAATGGTGGCTGTTGCGTTTGTCATCTCGGTGTTCGGTATTGTAAATACCATGCTCATGGC
>WJJU01000671.1 GCA_014729595.1 Chitinivibrionales bacterium | reverse complement strand
ATCTCCGTCCATCCATGGGCTCCACGTCGCAGCTCGATCGTTGTATATGGTCGGCATGCGCCTCGGTGTCACTGCCGTTCCGGAGCATAAGGAATACGATCCCTTCGGGATCAAACCATTATGTTTCTTGTGCGCTCGCGCCTTACATTCGGCCCCGTCGCTCTCCACCGTCCCGCTTGGCGAGATTCTCATTTATGAGTTGGCTTCTATTTTTTTCGCCCCATCGATCCGAGTTTTTCTTTAAGATTTTTCTTATCGTTTTTCACTTCGGCGATCTTCTCTTCAAGCCCATCTATCTTGAGGCGAATCTTTTGGACTTTCATGCGTTCGCGTTTGATTTTCATTGCAGTCTCATTTTCACGCCGCACATAATCATCGATGGCGACCAGGAGTTCGCCCCGATTTTTGAACGCTTCCGCATAATCGATCGGGCCCGTCGCCGAAGAATCAGCCGCGCTTTGTTCATTGACTGCCCCGGCGGCGCCTGCGATTAACGTATCAACGCCCCACCTTTCCGTCGATGAATCATTCGCGCCAAAGGCAACCGGCGCGGGAGCCGCGGGAGGTGGTTTCAACTTCGACGGGAAACGCTTTGTCGTGTCGACCATCACCTCAACGGCTATCGCTACGGCATGACAAGAGCCGTCGGCGTTTTCCCCCTGAAACGCCACGATATTGTCGCCCCCCTTGAAAAGCGACGCCACGCCCGTGATGCTGTCGATGAGATCTAAACTTCGCATTTCGGCGGTATCACTCGTTACCAGAACGCCGTTAACGTAGAATTTGTAAGCGCTGCAAGTAGCAATGTAAAGGGACGCGTCGCGAGGAACACCGTTAACGTGAAGATTGCGCCGGGCAAATATTCGCCGACTTGATTCGCCGCCGCCCCACACCGCGCGCGGTTTGCCGACGGGAAACGGCGCACCACGCCCCCTCGAAGTTTTCGACACCTTCTGCCATCCGTTTTGCGGCGGCTTGGCTTCCACCCAGTTTTCTACGCTATCAACTCTGACAATCCAGTTCTTATCGGTTGTAAACACAACGGATTCGTAAAAACTCTCTCCATAGGTCTCGGGGCTGAGGCGAGCCAGCGCCTTAAGCACTTGCCGGTACCATTGATCTTCGGTCATTCCCTCTCGTTTGGCCCGCTCCAATGCGTCCTCGTAGCCGAAGAGTGCTTTGTCCTGAAGTTCAAAAATCATATCTTCAAACTGGAAAATGAGTTCCTCGCGCTCTTCGACGGACAAGTCGTCGGGGAGAAGGTCGGATGTTTTCAGGATCCGCTGTGCAAGTTTATCGTAGTCACTCGGTATCAAATAATTAAGCCGGGCAAACTCATCCGCACATTTATCCGCCATCTCTCCCTTGACGCCCGCATTCTCAAGCTCACGGTAAGCCGCAAGAAAATAATCGCGCGTCTGCGATTTCATGGGCTCGAGCGTTTCGAGGATTTGCTTGAGATACTGGAGCAGGTAGAGCGGTTGCGATTCGATTTCTTTTGGAATCGGTGCGTTCTGCATCGCCCGAATACCTTGAACCATATAATCTCCCGAAGCAAAGTGGGAACGTGCCAGAGCGATGCGCGAAGAATCTATCCATTTTTTCTGTTCCTTTTCGAGTGAATCCACCTTCGCGCCCAATTCCAGCACCTTTTCATACGGCGCAAATGCTTTCTTAAGAAGCTTTGCGGACGCCATGCATATATCTTTTTGGTTAACCGCCGCCTTGATCGCATTTTTCTCGGCGACAGGTTGCTCGCGCCACACCGCCGCGAAATCTTCGTATAGTTTTCCGATACGATAGCCCGCTTCAAACATCCGCTTGCTTTGATAAATCATCACTCGCTGATAGTTTTTGGCCGCCTCCTTTAAAAACTCCGTTTTCCGAGCCTTCTTTGCTTTGAGGACCTCTGGTTTGCCGTCAAAATGTACTGCGTTAAACTCATTCTGCTTCTGCGAGGCCAACTTATAAGCAGCCTCCGCGGCATAATAGTTGTTTGTCTGCCCGCCCTCTTCGCCCAGACGCCGGTTTTGCTGTTCGGCTTGAGCGTAATTCATTGCGGCATTCTGCGGGTCATCCTCTTGTGCATAGCTTTCGGCCACCATGTACAGGGCCTCTACGGACCGATCGCTTCGTGGGAAACGTTGCACGAAATTGCGGTAAGCACGACGCGCTTTTTCGTACATTTCGGCCTTAAAGTAGAATTCGGCCGAACGAAGCAGCATCGCTTCTACATCGGCCTCATTGGGATACATCAGCGAATAGCGCTCGTTGGCCTCGGCCATTTTCTCCAGTTTTCCAAGCTTCTCATAGCAGAAACCTACATTAAATAAGGCATCCTTCGCCTTTTCGTGATCCGGATAATTTGTGGCTAAAAATTCATAGGTTTCAGCCGCCTTGTCATAGTCGTCGGCTTTTTCGTAATCGCCGGCGGCGTTGAAAAGAGCGTCGGGGGCAAGTTTAGATTGTGGATATTTCCGTTGAAGTAGGCGGTAGCTCTTACTGGCGTTTCCCCATTTCTCCAGTCCCTCCCATGCCTCGGCGGCATTGAACAGCGCAACGTCCCCGTATTTGCTTCCCGGATACTTTTCCTCCATTTCCTCGAACGCATAAGCCGCCTTTTCCAATTCGCCGGCTTCCGCCAATTGCTTTGCATAAAGGAATTTACATTGAAGCATTAATTTATGCGCCTCGTCCCTCTTGCCGGTATCGGGACTTCCTTGGGCCACTTCAGCAAAGGCGTCGGCCGCGGGCAACCATTTTTCTTCGCCAAAATTTGACTGACCGATTAAAAAGCGTGCCTCGTAGTATCGCGGCGTCCCCGCCCCTTTTCGGGTGACCAACTCATAGGCCCCGACAGCGTCTGAATACATCCCCCGATTAAAATAGAGAGAGCCCATGCTCAACACAACATCACTGAGCGATTCACCATCCGGAAACTGATCTATATAATTTTGCGCCGCTCGAACAAGTTTGTCCGCCGTTTCTCCCAGCTTACCTTTCTCAACGTCCGGCTCCGAGCGCATCATTTGCTGCGCAATCGCTATCGCATTGAGAGCGGCTTGTTCGCGACGTTCTTCCGGGGCCGCCTCCAGCATGCTGTAACTCAAATATTCTCGATACGCTTTCTTAGGATTATCGAGCTTAGTTTCGTGAATTACCGCAACATTCCACCGAGCATCCACCGCCTTCGGATGATTGGGATAATTGGCCATGAGCTTTTCGTAATTTTGTGCAGCCTGCGCAAATGTCCCGTGATCGCCGCTGTTTTCCGCCTTTCTATACTGTGCGTCGGCGACGGACAACCCGATCGAAATAGCCATGGAGTCAACGACGGCGACCCGTGCCGTATCACGTTTGAGCACCTCTTCGCGCCACCTACCTCCCCGCGCATAGTTATCGAAGAATCTCTGACGTTCGGCCATCGCCAATTGCGAACGGTTGGTGCTTTCGTACAACTTAATGAGACCCACCGCCGCATCCGGCGTCGGCCGAGCGGTTGGATACTCCTCTATCAAACGTTTATAAACCGCCACGGCCGCGTCATAATCCAAATCCTCTTCCCGAAGTTTCGCGATCCGTTTTACCACCATCGCCGCGTAGTCTTCATTGCCGATAAGATCCAAAAAGTCAACCGCTGCGTCCACCCCGCCGATCTCGTCGAAGCTGATTGCGATAAAATCGACAGCTTCCTCCCGCAAAAGCGGATTCACCAATTGCTTCTCCTCCATCCGCATTGCGTCAAAATCAAGCTTAACCTCTTCAACTAAATATTTGAAAACCGCTATCGCCTCGTCGTATTGATCCTGCATGTAATAACACCACCCAAGGTGATACAACGCCTGAACGAATTGCGGGTGTTCACGATAGTAAAGCACACGTCGGTATGCCTCTTCCGCAAGCTTGTACCCTTGCCCTCCCCGCACTTTGGGACGTTCAAAGTAGTAACGCCCAATATTCATGTTCGCCTCAACGAAATACTCACTCTCGGGATAGTTTTCGGACAGAGCCAGCAGAACTTCGTTTGCCTCGTCTTCGCTCCCTACTTTACGCAGAGCCATTGCTTTGTAAAAGTGGGCGTCGTCGGCAATCCAGTCGTTAGGGTGATTGTCGATGATTTGGTCATAGACCTCAATAACTTTTTCCAAGTCGTACTCGGGAAAAGTCAAGTCGGTCGCATCCGACTCTTCGGCCATCGCGGCTTCATAGCTCCGCAGCCGCTTATCGAAATCCTCACTTGCTTCATCGAAATATAATTCGGCAAGTCGAAATAAAATTTGAGGAACATAGCGATTGCCGGGACTCGATTCCAAAAGGCTTTGGATGTGTCCAATTAAATTCAATCTGCTTGTCTTTATGCTTTTTTTCAGCTCCGTCTGATCCATCGAAGCGAACAACCCGACGACGGTTGCTCCCTTTTGAGAAACCGAATCCTGCTCCGCCTTCATCCTTCGACGTTCCGCGATCCGCTTGTTCATTTCGGAAAGCTGTTCTTTTTTATCTAAATAGCGCATGAATGACCAATCAATAAATTTGGCCTGCACTTCGTTGTTCAGCCGCTCCGTCTCGGCGTTACGGTACCATCCAACACGGCGTAATTCATTGTGAGAGGCGACAGTTCGCTCATACAACGCTTCGGTGTCGTCCAGGCGCCTTGTACTCGACTCGATCTTCCTGACCAGCGCGGTGTCGACATCTTGCTTATCCAATCGCGATGATAATTGCTCAATTGTCGCTTTCCTTTTTTGTATTGTATCCCGCAGCGCTTTCATATTACGGCGAAGTAGTCGAGCGTACCGGAGTTCCGCAAGACCCGGCACATTCTCGTCGGGGTCGTCGGACGAAAGTACACCGTGTTCCTTGAGAATCGACCGGCATCTCCTCTCGAGCCGACGCAAGCGCTCAAGATTCTCTTCGGCCTCACGGCGAGACTTTTCATCGCCGCCCGCTTGAGCTTTATGGCGAATCCGTCTCCATTCTCCCTTCATGTCGTGCAGATGGGCCAATTCTTCCTGAACCTCGAACCTGAACCGAGCGTCAATGATTTTTTTGTACACCATTCCGTTCACCGCGGCCGCCTTTGCCTTCTCCCCCCTTTTCGTATGAACGGATTCGAGAATTGACGCCATCTCGAAGTAGTACTTACTGTCCTCGCGTTCGTCCATGAACGCCCGCGCAACATCTTCCGCCTTTTCGTACTCTTCGAAATGAAGATGCAGGCGCGCACGACGCGCCGTCGCATAATCGTAACGTAAGGCTCCCGCCGGAACCGACCGATAGTAGGCAAGGGCCGGACGATATTTCTCTTGCGCCAAGTATATGTCGCCCATTACAACACTCACTTCGGAGCGCAATTCATTATCGAGCGTATTTTTTCGGATATTTTCAAGGACACGAAGAGCCTTTCCCATCCTGTCGAGCTGAACCAACGACAAAGCGGCGATGAAACCGGCCCGAAAATAGCGCGATGAGCGACGTGGAATCTGCAAAAGTAATTCCTGAGCCTCACCGTAACGCTCGGTGCGAAAGTAGAGCTTTCCAACAACAAGTATTACTGAATTGTATAGAGGATGGATTTTATAGCGAGATTGATAAACCTCGAGTACGCTGTCCGCCGCGGCGGTATTGCGGTCACCATAAGCATACTGCAGAATACGAAAATATGAAGGTGCGCACTTGTCGCTCTCCGGAAACCGGTCAATAACATATCGATAGTTCCGGCCGGCCAGGTCTTGAAGCCCCAACATACGGTAGCATTCGGCCAACAAGAATCT
>WJJU01000670.1 GCA_014729595.1 Chitinivibrionales bacterium | reverse complement strand
GCCGATTGCAGCGTCGAGAAAATGGAATGGCATATAAATAGCGGCTCCACGGATCGTTGACCGCATGGTTTCCTTCGCGCAAAAATCGTTGACCGAGTATGGTGTTCGCTCCGAAAAGCGGCATGATATGCGATAAATAGCTATGTTGCGATAAGTTTATTACGACATCAAAGCCGCAGTGTCTTATCGCCTCCACCATGCCTCGTAACGACTCCAGGCCCTCTTTGCCCTCTTTCCTGATCGTATCACGAATTGCCTTGCGCGGAAAGCTGATAATCTCGTTGCAATGAGGGTTTCCGACAACTCCTCCCTCAAAGCCGTCTTCGACCAAAAAAGCAACGAATGCATCCGAACGGGCATTCCTTATCCCTTCGAGAACGGGCGTTGCCATGATAACATCACCCAGATTTGCGGGTAAGACAACAAGGATTCGATTCATGGATTTAAACTTAGTAAGCGTTGTTTGAAAATCCGGAACGGGTACCAATCACGCGGGATCCGTTCAGAATAGTCTTTTAGGAACGTCATTCAAGCAAAAGCCGGCATCCAGCCGACAATAATGAGCAAAATAGGATCAATCGGCGAACCCCGGATCATGTCCGGGGTAACGGCTTATCATAACAGCGTCTTTTTTGAACACAAACTATGTAAAAACTACGATGATGCAAGCGGTTGGCGCCACGAAGGGAAGATAATATCCGGACAGCATGCGCAGGGCACCGCTAACCTGAACGGAAATGATTCTCGGCGGATTACGAGCAAGAGATGCGCTCACCGCTAAGCGGTTTCTCGGGTCATTGCGGGTGCGGATGGTTGCCGAAGATAGCTGACATCCGTCGCCATGGCAAAATATCCCAACAGTTCATCATCTTCTACATAGGGGTTAATCGTTAACAGACATGAAAGCTGCAAACCGTCCGATCGATTAACTTTCAACTCCGTTGAGTAGGGCTTCTTATTACTGCATTTCAAGAATTGCTTTGCGAGAATCGAAGAGCCGATCAGCTTTTCTTCGGTCATATTCAACAAACGACACAGCGAATTATTCACCAGAATAATCCGGCAATCGGTATCGGCGAGGCAGAAACCGACGGCTGATGTCGAAAGGATATTCCGAAGTCGTTTTTCGTTGTCGCTGATTTCGTTATGGGCACGAACCGCTTCTTCCGCCAAATAGAAATGACAGTTTTCGGGTTTGTTCAAGCCGTTGTGGATTGCGATGGCCATATTCTCACACGAACCGTAGCCACACGAATTACAGTTTCTCAAATCTCTTTGCGTGTATTTGTGCATCAGCTCATATATTTCATCGAGTCTTTCCTGTTGAGGAATGACTACATGGTTATTTATGGATAAATCTCTATATGCTCGATTATAGAGCCCCGGCTGCCAAAACTTCTCCACCACATCTTCAACGGCCCTTATGGCGGCGGATTCATCATTGTTGCAGCTCAGTAGATATTTTTGTTTTTTTTCGGCTTTCCTTTTCTCTATATACGCTTCGATTTCATCGACGGACTTTCCTTTAGTGATGGTAAGCGGCCCTACATTACAGCCGAATTCGCAATTCAAGCAATCTACAAGCTTAGGAGCAATACCTGCTTTTATTGCTTCAGGAAGCGTTTCCAAGTATTCATAAATGGTTGTCGAGCCTTCGATTTTTCTGGTCGTTGACTCAATACCCGGAACATGATGATTGGCGGTACGCATTAGTCCTCCGGGTGATGAAAACAACACCGCGCTTTCGGCGGGAGGGCTGTCAAATTCGATTTCGGGAAAATCGCTGAGAGGAATACCGTTATGTTCAAAAAAGCTTTGTATCGAGCGAAATGATATATTGTAATCACCATAGCCCGTCTCAATAAATTCTCTCTTTTTCGCCATACAGGGCGAAAGTACCGCAATCGAATGTTGAGCAAAATCAGGATAAAATTGTCGTATCATTTTCATGGCATGCAGCATTGGGCTGTCTACTTTTATCAGATGGGGTATGAGATCCGGCATGTACAGTTCAATGAACGTTACGATCGCCGGACACGGCTGCGCCAGCACGGTTTCGTCCTTATGCTTATCGATGTAGTCGATATATGACTTGACCGTCAGCTCAGCGCCAAAACCGACATCGAAAATAGCATCAACGCCTATTGACTTAAGCCATCCATTGATTCTCAAGTAATTATCGGGAAAATTTGCCGCGATAGACGGTGCGACTATAGCGACAATATCTTTACCTTGCGACAGATCTTCATAAAATCTATTGAAATCGTCGATATAGTATCTTGCCTGATGAGTGCACCTACTAAGGCACGCGCCACAGCCTATACACATGTTCGCGTTTACTTTCACGTAGTCGCCGCTCCCGTCATTGCAGTACTTAACGGGACAGGCCGAAATACAAGCATGACAATTAACACATCTTCCCTCGTCGACACTAACGATTTGCGCCAATGAATTAACACGTTTAGCAAGCTGCATGTGAGGGCTCCTAATTGTAATTTTTGTCAGGTATTTTATCGGATGACCGACGTACGGGCATGTTTTGCGCTTCATTCGCTCCGACCGATTGCCCGCCTACGAGCAACTTTCCCGCCAAGGCCAACACGACCACCACTATCAAAACAAATGAAACAATCCCGATAATTCGTGCTATCGCACTCTTCTCTTTAACTAAAGGGATATCCGATTCGCGATCTCCCTTTGTGGCATCGACGTCGTTACAACCCCGGGAATCGCCCGAGTTCTTTCTCTCTTCACTCCCGCGGGGCGCGGCTGCGGCCTTGCTTTGGAATCCTTGTTCGGACACGTTACTCTTTCGAAATCCAAGTGCTTCTTTGTTTGCCGTTTCCAAAGGCATCGACGACGGCGACGAGGGAATTATATTGGCATGACTGATGAAACTCTGTGGATTCAGTGCGAATGTTTGCAGCATACCCGTGGGCGCCGAGGGCGAAAGCTTGGTATAAGCATTCCACAACTCGCCGGCAAGATCTCCGGCACTTGCATACCGCCGTTGCTTGTCAGTCATAAGACATGTATCGACAATACGCACCAGTTCTTTAGGCAATGGGATTCCATACTCCTCGATGGGTGTATATTTATTGACAAGCTTCATACTGATCAAACTCACCTTATTTGACTGGCGAAAAGGATTTTTCCCTACAAGCATTTCATACAGTATCACCCCCAAAGAGTATATATCCGTTCTAAAATCAACTTCACCGTCCTGCAACTGTTCCGGAGAGAAATATTGGAGTGTGCCGACAATATTTTCGGAGTTTACCGTATGAATGCTTACTTCATTGGGTCTGGCTATCCCGAAATCCATCAGTTTGATCTTACCGTCCCCGGCAATCATAACATTGCCCGGCTTCAGGTCGCGATGAATCACGCCTTCGTACTGCTTGCCGTATAACAAGAAGCAGTGCTTATGCGCATAACTTAGTGCATTAGCGACAAATAGCGCCACGGCGCAAGCGATAGCCGGGGGCACTTTCCCGTGTTTTTTCAGAAGTTCCTCGAGCGTATCGCCCTCGATCAGGTCCATTTCAAAATACGGCAACCCTTTCCACTTACCGGTACTATAAATTTCGATTAGATTAGGATGGTGCAACTTGGCGGAAATTTTTATTTCGGTGAGAAACCGTTCGCGAAATTCCATGTTCCCCGACGGATGCATTAGCTTCAAGGCTCGATATACCTCCAATTCACCATTCCATATTTTATAGACGCTCGCCATCCCGCCGGTGCCTAAAAGTTTGGTAATGATCCCGGATCCGATCGGTATCGGATCGTTACCCGTGGGTATTTCAATTCTATTCAGACCGTCAGATAGTGTATATGGATTTTCTATGGAAGCGGAGTGAATCGGTTTTGTTCTCGGGGACTCATTTACATCGAAAGATGCATCGAGCGATACAAACGACTCACGTCGCGACTGAGCGCTTGGGTCTGGTGTTCTGAGAAAAATATTCGTACTCTCGGAGCTTCTCGACGTTTCATTTTGTTCCGGCGCCGGCTGCCGCGGCGTTCGACAATCAGAATGCTCGTCGGGCGCCTCCCCCCTCTTTTCGGTAATCGAGCCTTTGCGACATTGAGTATCCAAGGCGCCGTTGGAACCGGCCACCTCTTTGAGCGTCGTTGATTGGGATGTTGGACCGGAGATTTCGGTATCGAGCGATCTATTGGGTGTCCGAGCGGTGGATCGGGTCGGCTTGTCGCCGTTACTACGCTTTATTGAAGTGTCGGAAATCGTTTTGATCGAAGTATCATTTAAGAT
>WJJU01000669.1 GCA_014729595.1 Chitinivibrionales bacterium | reverse complement strand
TGTCTGCACCATGTTTGGTGCGCGAAAATACCAGCATAGTCTCGGGGCGTTCGGTTTTCACAATGTGCAAAAGCAATTCAAATTTGGTTTGCGCAGAAGCCCAGTAAAAACGCTGATCCACCGTATCGACCGGCGAGTAGGGGTCTCCGATATTGACATGGTGTGGCTTTTGTTGGATTTCGGAAACAAGAGCGCGGATTTGGCGTGACATGGTCGCCGAAAACAGAAGTGTCTGACGCTGGGCGGGCATATGGGATAGTATTCTTCGTACATCCTGAATAAATCCCATGTCATACATTCGATCAGCTTCATCGAGCACCAACACCTCGACCTGCGATAAGTCGATGCTCGTACGTTGAACATGATCTAAAAGCCGCCCCGGCGTGGCAACCAAAATGTCGACGCCACGCCTCAGCTCGCGAAGTTGGTGAACGATATTGATTCCCCCGTATACCGATGAAGCGCGGAGGCCAAGGCCTCCCCCATAACTTCGAATAGACTTTTCGATCTGTTGGCATAATTCACGGGTTGGAACCAAAATAAGTGCCCGTGGCGTCCCGGCAATCTTTCGTTCTACCGGTGCACCCCGTAGATTATGAAGAATTGGGAGTACAAAGGCGGCTGTTTTACCGGTTCCTGTAGGGGCACACCCCAGAATGTCACGACCCTCGAGCGCTGCTGGTATGGTTTTGTGTTGAATTTCTGTCGGCTTTGTGTAGCCGACGGCCGTTGTCCCTCTGATGATATCGTCAGAGAGCCCAAGTTCAAGAAAACTCATGGCAATCCTTGTGTAAAAAAATGTAGTCGACACGCGGCTTGCTGATGGAACCAGCAGGAGGTAGGAGGGGGATAGTGGTTACCCCGCGGAACCTTTGCCGAAAATCATCGAAGGCGGGTCGTAGAGTTCCGCCATCAGGATCATGTTCCGAGGCGGGTTTTGCTAAGCTGGTAGGAATATACCTTAATGCAGAGGGTGGTAGGGAAAAGGTTTGTGGAAAAGTTAAAAAGGGAGCGGACGCGGATGAACTTTTTTGGAGGGGCCTGGCCGGCCCCTAGACCCCGCTAAAGAAAATGCGATTATATGCCCCTCCCGGCGCCTCCCCCATGGGGAGGAGTATTATCTTGATCTTATACTATATATTACGCCTGCCATTTATTGCTGTAGCCCCGTCTTTCGCTGCGACCATCTATCTCTCGTGCGCCCCCCACTGAATCACCTCACTGCGTCGCACGGAACAACCGCGGGGGGCCGCTCCTAGCGTTAGCGACCCAAAAAAACGTTAACACCATAGTGAAGGGTTAGAGGATAGAAGGGGATAAGCACCGGTCGATTGCGGAACAAAAAGCTGTGGACTTTTATAGTACCTAATTGCTAAATGTCAATCCTCTAAAGTCATCGACGTAGTATTTCGGTTGGCATATAGGTTAATCCCGAACTACCTCATAAGCTCTTCTCCTAACAGGAGAAGGTTTGGTTGAGGTCCATAATAATGAGGGATTATGTGTATCATGACAGGTGGTAGAAACAATTATGGTTTCCAAGGTAGTATTGTGTCCCCCCAATAGCCCCCTATGGGGGCTTAAGTGGTCATTTCCTATTATGACTGGTGATTGATATGAGTTTTTGCTGCACTTGTAATATTTGTAAACTCCATTCCCTGTTGCTTAAATAATCGCCGAATATAATGAGTATATGCACAATTCCAGAGAAAAATGATCTGTTTTGGACAGCACTAATTTTAACCCAAGTTTTGCAGTCGAAAGCCGCTGTCCCGAGCGAAGTCGCGGGGGAGAGCAGAATGCAGTGTCGGCTGCGAAATTTGGGTTAAGCCGGTTCTCTGCCCGGTCGGCGAGTGATCACTCAGTGGTAAACGGGATAGGGTTTCCCGGAACCAGATTCAGAAGAAATTGCGAACACGGGACGCAGAGAATATCGTCGATTTTCATGCGCTCAGGACCCATGTACAGGAGGATCGTTCGGCATTGGGGATAGTCTGTGCGAAATGCCTTCAGGCCGTGCAGATGACGTCGCTTGACGGTCACCGCCGCTTTTACTTCCAGAGCGACAAACGTGTTTTCCCCGTATACCACAAAATCGACTTCATTGCCGGCACGGGTTCTCCAGAAAAAAAGCTTCGTATCGATACCTCCGTAATCGATCCAGGCACGAAGGTGCTGAGCGATGAGTCCTTCAAGAGATCCCCCGGCAATTTCTTCGGGGCGGTCCAGAGGGCCTTTGGGGCGCAGAGAGCGATATACGCCGCAGTCGAAGTAATAGAATTTGGGATGAACGGATAGAGCCCGCTGCGCGCGCTTGTTGAAAACCGGAAGACGAAATCCAATGAGCAGATCCTCAACAACGGAAAAGAAACCTTCGACGGTTTT
>WJJU01000668.1 GCA_014729595.1 Chitinivibrionales bacterium | reverse complement strand
GACCCGAGGCTTCCCAAACCTTCGGATGCATGAGTATCGATGCGTCCACCCCTTCGACGTCGGGTCTGAAGGTCATAGCGCGCCACCATGACTGCTTGAGGTTGTTGAGAAGCTCCACCCCCAAGGGACCGTAATCCCAGCAGCCGTTCAGACCACCATAGATTTCTGAAGATTGAAAAACGAACCCGCGCCTCTTGCTGAGCGAGACGATTGAGGCCATCAAATCGGGTTGTCGCTTACTCATAATAATGTATCCTTTGCTAGGTACAATGCCGCATCGTCGGTAAGGGCCTCTGCTCAAAACGGCCGAAGCTTAAAAGAACCTCCGGCTTGTACTGCTTGCTACTGAATGGTATAATTGAACATACGCCCCAAGGTTCCGTGCTCCTATTGCGGTTTATTTCAACTTTGCCAAATTTTTCTCGAGCCGTTCTTGTATTGGTGTGGTTGTATCCACTTCGAATTGTCGGCCGGTGATTCTTTCGTAGAGTTGTATATAGCGTAATGAAACTTCAACCACCAGATCGTCGGGGGCCGGGGGAAGCTCGGGGTCATTGTATGGATCGCAGTGCTCTTTGAACCATAGCCGCAAAAACTCCTTGTCGATGCTTTCCGGCTCCAGGCCTTCGGTGAAACGCTTTTCGTACGACTCCGCGATCCAGTAGCGCGAAGAGTCGGGGGTATGAATCTCATCGACAAGCACTACGTTCCTCTCCCGATCGATTCCCAACTCATATTTTGTATCCACGAGAATGAGACCGTTGCGTGCGGCTATTCGCTGTCCGCGTGCAAACAGTGCGAAGACGATCTCTTCGAGCTTTTTCCACAGCGACTCTTCGATCAAGCCTTGCGCGACAATTTCTTCGGCTGAGATCGACTCATCGTGCTCTTCCGACTTGGTTGTGGGCGTTAGGATCGGGTGCTCGAGTTTTTGGTTCTTTACCATGCCGTCGGGTAGTTTATTGCCGCAAATATCGCGTAAGCCGCGATTATATTGAGTCCATGCGGACGTACTGGTTGAGCCGGTAAGATATCCGCGCACGACGAACTCGATAGGCAGCACTTGGCACTTCATACCAATCGTTACGTTAGGGTCGGGCACCTCCAGTACGTGATTTCGAACAATGTCTTTGGTCTGCTCGAACCAAAACTCGCTTACTTGATTGAGCACCTGCCCCTTGAATGGTACCGATGCCAGGATCCTGTCGAATGCGCTTTGCCGATCCGTTGTAATAAGCACCAATGAATCGCCCAGGTCGTACGTATCGCGTACTTTACCCTTTTTTCCGTTGGGTAGATTGAGAGACGATGTGTCATCAAGGCAGTTATGGAGATTGGCCCTGATGGTTTCGATGGTTGTCACCGGCATACTCCTCTCAGGTCTGGCGGATGTTTATTCCGGCCAAAAGTGCAATTGAATAAAATATGTCATGAGATACTCGAGAATAAACCGGCCTTGGCTGCATGGACGGCATAGAGCCGCTTTTAGAATGAGCCGCGCCGCGGAAGGACGAGCGAGAAGGCCGGGATGGGATCTCACAAAGCGGAAGATGAGGCATATCCTCGGAGATATGGTGAGGAGACGTAACGAAACAGGTTGGTATCGTGGTTGGCCTGCGTAGCGCCTCATTACAAAAGCGGCTATTGGATTAAGTCGGCGGAAAATGAAGTGTAATCATTCGTTGCTTCCATTATAGGTAATTATCTATTTTTTAACAATTTTGGTTCACGACTGAACAAAAGCGTATGGTGATTGCGATCGATGGTCCCGCGGGGTCGGGCAAGAGTTCGACTGCTCGGTTGGTTGCTTCTCGTCTGGGAATAGTACATCTCGATACCGGAGCAATGTATCGTGCCGTCACCCTGAAGTGTCTTCGAGAAGGTATTGCTCATACCGATGACGGAGCGCTGGGAGTGCTGATGTCGCGAACGAGCATTGTTTTTGAGGGCTCTGGATCCGTCATGCGTACTATAATGAACGGCGAAGATGTGACGGATGCCATTCGTAGTGATGAAGTGACGCGGCACGTCTCTGAATATTGCGTACCCGCCGTCGTCCGGAATGCTTTAGTGGAACAGCAACGATTGCTCGGAAGTCGGAATTCGGTTGTATGCGAGGGAAGAGATATCGGAACGGTTGTTTTTCCGAATGCCGAGCTGAAGATTTACATGATCGCTTCGGTGGAGGAGCGCGCGCGACGTCGACAAAAAGATTTTGCGGCAATGGGGATACATAAATCACTCATAGAGTTGCGCGCGGAGATTGAACTGCGGGACCGGAAAGATTCAACTCGCTCGAATAGCCCGTTGCGAAAAGCCGAAGATGCACTGGAATTGGATACAACCGGTCTTAGCCTCGAAGAACAAGCCGGGATTATCGTTGAGCGGGCGCGGGCACTATCGGGGACCAATGATAATTGACGAGGGGGCGCCGCGGCGGCATTCAGGCCGGGCCGTGCGCATTAGCGATGGAGACAAAACGAACGACAACGAGCCGCGGATATCCAATCGCATAATTGCCGATACGACATAGGCGGATGATTAGCTTCGCCGCCGAGGCGCTATGATTATGCTCAGGAAAATAGCGAAGACGCCGACAACGTAACGGGCCTTGAGGGTGACTGAATACGGATTGGGATGCTCTCTTAAGATTGCCGGTGTGATTGTTTGACTATTAGCTGAATTCGTCGATTTTAGCAGCCGTTGCGCTACGGAAGGTGTTTTTGCGCCGCAGTGCGACACAGGACCTATTTGTAGTTTTTATGCGGTATCTTGCGGAGAATCGCATCAATGCGTTGGCTGATAAGGATATCATCACGCCCTGCGGGATGGAACACATGCTCGGGGGGGGGGTAGGCCCTGCGAGCCCTTCAAACCCTTGTCAACTCAACGATTTGCGCGTTTCCCACAATCAGAATCGACGAATTTAGATATCATTAACCTTTAACCCAACAAGCAGGAGTCTTCATGACCACTTCTGGTGTTGAGCAACAACAAGCTTTCGGTGTAGACGCCGAGGGCAATCAGATTGATCTTTCCGAATTCGAAGAGAGCTATTACCGGCCCGGGGAGGTCGATCAAGTTCTTGAGCAGTACGGCGAGGCGGTCGAGGGAATACAGGAAGGGAAAATCATCAAGGGAAAAATCCTTCGGATCACCGACAAAGAAGTATTTGTCGACGTCAATTTCAAATCCGAAGGTGTCATTCCGCTGAACGAGTTTAAGGAAACCGATGATTACAAGGAAGGCGACGAGATCGAGGTATATCTCGAACAGGTCGAGGACAGTGAAGGGCAGGTAATCCTGTCGAAGCTTCGCGCCGACTTCCTTCGTGTATGGGACAAGATTAACCAAGCGCACGAAGATCAAGATACGGTTGAGGGACGTGTGCAGCGCCGCATCAAGGGTGGTGTTGTCGTGGATCTTTTTGGGGTCGATGCGTTTTTGCCGGGCTCTCAGATCGACCTCCGACAGGTACCCGATATGGATGCAATCATCGGCCATACTTTCAATTTTCGCGTTATCAAAGTCAACAAGGCTCGTCGTAATATCGTGGTGTCCCGCCGTGTTATCCTCGAAGAGGAACGTGCGGCGCAGCGCGAGAAGATTCTTGCCGAGTTGGAAAAGGGGCAGGTTCGCGACGGAACGGTCAAGAATATTACCGATTTCGGTGCGTTTATCGATCTGGGCGGTGTGGACGGCCTTTTGCACATCACCGACATGTCGTGGGGTCGCGTGAATCATCCTTCCGAAATTGTGGCGATCGGCGATCAACTGAAGGTAAAAGTACTGGATTTCAACGAGAACAAAGAACGAATCTCTTTGGGGCTCAAACAGCTCACCGAGCATCCGTGGAAGGGTGTCGACGAAAAGTACCCCGAGGGGGCGCGTGTTCGAGGAAAAATCGTATCGATTACCGACTACGGTGCGTTCATGGAACTCGAAAAAGGTATCGAAGGGCTTATCCACATATCGGAGATGTCGTGGACGCAACATGTCAAGCATCCTTCGAAGATCGTTGGGATCGGCGATATCGTCGAAGCAATAGTGCTGAAAGTCGACAAAGAAAATCAGAAGATATCGCTCGGTATCAAGCAGCTTGAGCCGGATCCCTGGGAAAATGTCGATATGGAATTTCCTCCGGGGACGGTCATATCCGGCAAAGTGCGCAACATTGCCGCTTTCGGTGCGTTTGTCGAACTCAAAGAGGGGGTCGACGGGCTGGTTCATATTTCTGATATGTCTTGGACGCGTAAAATCAACCATCCCAGTGAGATTCTCAAGAAGGGCGAGACGGTTGAGGTTAAGGTGCTCGATGTCGATGCGGAGAAACGACGAATTTCGCTGGGACTCAAGCAGCTTAGCGAAGACCCTTGGGAAGCGATGGCCTCGGAGTTCTCCGTTGGAACGGAGATCGAGGAGTGCGAGGTGGCTCGCATATTGGATCGTGGCTTAATCGTCAACCTGACTGCCGATGTCGAGGGGTTTATTCCGATCAAGGAACTTGGTCAAGACATGAAACACCCCTCTAATGCCTACCAAGTCGGTGATAAAACCCCGGCCGAGGTAATCGAGTTTGATCTGGAGGGTCGCAAGATTGCGCTCAGCGTAGCTGAGTACTTCAGGGATAAGGATGAAACCGCCTGGGAGCAGTACATCGCCGCTCATCCGGTTAAGCAGGCCGAAGAAGAAGGGGCGAAAGGCAAGAAGGCCCAAAAGGCCGAGGACGAGGAGACCGCGGCCGGCGGTGCCCAAGAGGAGCAACCCGCCGAGTCGAAGGCCGAAGCATCTTCGGAGGCTCAGGCTTCTTCGGATGAGGCGTCGAGCGAGGAGAAGACCGGAGAGTAAATTCCGGATGGCCGATTTCTTGCGTAATAGTGCGGCGGCCGGTGTCTATGATCATCGGTCGCCGTTCTTTGTGGGGGGCACTTAGCATGGAACTCGATACCGGAGGCGTTTCGCTCAGTCGTTCATCTATTGCGTTGGGCTATAGTATTCTACCGGATGGGTGTTCGACGGCTTCTAAGAGCTTGGACGAGGCCGGGCGGCTGAAATAAGTTCCGACAAAAAAATCTATGCCGGGGGTATAAAAAGCCGATCGACGCCAAGAGCCGCAAGCCCCGAAAGCATTTCGAGCTTGAGTATAAGAGAAACCGTCCCCCAGCGTCGCTCCTTTCGCGCTTTAAAAACTATAATCAGCCATGCCGTATGAAGAGGCAATACGAGGGTCGCGCAAAACAATAGGTATATTCGTCCGAAATGTCCTAAAGCATAGGGAAGCCATAGCGCAATGAGGTAGGTGAGGCCCAAAATTGTCAATATCATGTTAAGCGGGCCTATACCAATTTGCGCGGTTGTCTTCGCGCCGGTGGCACGGTCTCCTTTGCGATCCTGGATATCCTTAACAATTTCACGGCAAAAATTGAGCAGGAAGGCGAGTGCGGCGGGGATAAGCAGGTGTGACAGGATGGTGGAACCAAGCCCGCCATAGATGAGCGGATAGGCCACAAGGAAACTAACGAGGATGTTGCCGGCAAATAAGGTGGGTTTCAGAAAACGGGCATAAAGCAAAAGAAGCAGGAGTGGTACGGAGGCCGCCAGAAGGTGTGGTGTCGAAATGCTTAGTGCAAGGCCGCAGCTTGCCGCGGCGAGAAGCAGGGCAAATAATTTCGCTTGGTGAATCGATAGCTCGTTGCGCGGAAGAGGGCGCGCGGGGTGATTGATGCGATCACCTTCGATGTCAACGATGTCGTTGACGGTATTGCCGAATCCCACGGCGCAGCAGGCGGCTCCCAGTAAATGGAGCAGAAAAACCGGGGGTAGGGGGGCGCCGCCGATCCAGAAACCGAGTGCGACCGCAATGCAGGTCATGGCCGCATTTATCGGCCGCATAAGTTCGAGGTAAGGGACTATTTTTGTAATCATGGGTTTCGATCGACGACATGGAATTGGCCGGAAACAATAAAATACGCTCTGGACGCCGTTGTAACGGCTAAAGCGGTAGGAGAATTCGATATAATGAATGCAAATACAAGAACAAGATGGTGGCTTTTCGGGAGCGTGGCCGTTGTAGGGCTTGCACTCGACCTGATTACTAAATATTGGATAGCCAATACCATGCAGGTTGGCGAAACGACGCCTCTCATAGGTCAATGGCTGCAAATAATGCTTGTTTATAATAAAGGAGCCATTTTCGGACTTGATCCGCGTGATCTTAATCCGCATTTTCCCACCAACGCCTTTTTCTATGTCTTTTCGGTGTTGGCGCTGGTAATACTGGTATTCTACTATCGGAGCCTGAAGGGGGAGAGTTGGTTGACCCATGTCGGTGTGGCGCTCATCACCCCCGGAGCTTTGGGAAACCTCTTTGATCGCCTTGCGTTTCCCGATCGGGGGGTTGTCGATTTTATTATGTTTGATATTGGGATACCACCCTTTGATCCGTGGCCAATTTTTAATCTGGCCGATGTTTATATAACCGTTGGAGTGGGAATTATTCTGCTGGGGCTTGTGCGTGAGGGGCTAAGCAAGAATAATGAATCTTCCGAAGACAAGCCGAGCGATACGGCTTCTCTGCATGACTCATAACGCGGGACGCCGCGCGAAAAGAATAATCAACGATGTGCCGTGCCCGCGGCGGTTTGAGTTCGCCCGGGCATGGAGGATGACCCAAGAAGGTGAGTGAATTAAGGCGCTCTGATATGCGGATCTCTGTCGGGTCGGAATATGAGGGAATGCGCCTGGACCTTTTTTTGGCGCGGCAGCTTCATGATCGGTCTCGCGCCAAAGTGCAAAAGGCCATTGCCGCCGGCGGCGTTTTGGTGAACGGACAACCCGCGCAGAAGCGAACCGTTGTCGCCGAGGGAAATGTGATCGACGTTGATTTCGGTAAGTTCCCGTCTTCGGAGCCCTCCCATGCACAGCCTCAAGATATTCCGCTTGAAATACTTTACGAAGACGAGTACCTTCTGGCCGTGAACAAACCGGCCGGTTTAGTTGTTCATCCGGGTAGCGGTAACCCAAGCGGTACGTTGGTTAATGCGTTGGTGTACCATGTCACGAATTTGTCGGACGGTTACCGGCCCGATCGCCCCGGTATTGTCCATAGGCTCGACAAAGACACTTCCGGGGTGGTACTGGTGGCTAAAACCGATTGCGTTCACGCCGCCCTCGGTGAATTGTTCGCGCGTCGTGAAGTTAAAAAAATGTACCTTGGTGTCTGCCTGGGCGGTTGCCCGCCTGATGCGGGTACGATCGACGCCCCGATAGGGCGAAGTCGTCGAGACCCCCTCAAG
>WJJU01000667.1 GCA_014729595.1 Chitinivibrionales bacterium | reverse complement strand
GCTTTGGCGTTACCGCCGCCGGCGTCCACCTGCTCTCCGGAATTATCAATGGACCACTTGCCGTGTTCTATACGTTCAAATTGGGGCTTGCCGGCTCCAAGACTTCTCTTGCCGTCCTGATTTTCGCAATCTGGAATACCGTAAATGATCCCATCTTGGGTATCCTGGAAGATAAGACTCGCACACGGCTGGGCAGACGCATTCCATACTTACGCTACGGCGCCCCCCTGTTTGGGTTACTTTTTGTCTTCTGCTGGTTTCCATTCCTGGACTTGGTAATCGCGGACAGACAGTGGGCACTATTCGCGAATCTACTGCTTTCTTTGTTTCTCTTCGACACCATTTTCACCCTTATTGGTTTGGTGACCTACGCATTACCCGCCGAGATGTGTTTCACCCGGCGCGGCCGTACAGACCTGCAGGTCTATGCGATCTACTTGGGCGGGCTGGGGATGCTTGGCTCGATGGTTATCACGAACATTTTCCTCTCTCGAACGGCATCCACGATGAGTCCCTGGTTCCGGCCGGTCATGGTCGTCACCGCACTCTTCGGTTCGCTCATGGTATTCATTCCAAGTTTCATTCTTGTGGAAAATGAGTATGCCGTGACGGAAAAGAAACCGACACTCTTGCGGTCAATCCGAGAAACCTTCAAGAACGGCCAATTCCTGGTATTCGAATTCGGTAATTTCTTCTACCAGATTGCCTGGGTTGTGTTGACGGGGCTTACGGCCCCCTTTGTCGGTTATGTGTTGGGATTCGAGGGGTTGTGGTCGACCATACCTCTCTTTGCCGTGTTTCTCGCGGCATTCCTGTCCGTAATTCCGGCAAGTCGAGTAGTGAGAATATGGGGTAACAAAAAAACCTACATGGCGGCCCTCTTCCTAAGCATCGTTTTGTTTATCGCGTTGTTTCTTTCGAGCGGAGAAAATTCAACGGTCGCATTGGTTGTTATGGCCTTGCTGGGCGTCTCGTATGCTCCCGCCACGCTCCTCAATGCACCGCTGTATTTCGAAGTCATCGACAAAGATGAGATTATGACGGGCAAGCGCCGGGAAACGACCTACGCGGGGATGAATGCGCTCTTTGTAAAACCCGCCATCGGTGCCGCCAACGCACTGTTCTTCAGAGTGGTCGGTATGTTCGGATTCGTTGAACCTACCCAATCGGTCCCGGACCCAACCCAACCGGAGTCCGCAATCGTGGGTATTCGGTTGGCCTACACCCTGATTCCCGCCGCCGCTCTTCTCGTCAGATTGTTTTTCATGGCATTCTACACGTTGGATGGAGCGGAGTGGGACAAGCAAAAAGCGCAGCTCAGCCGAATCCATCGGCAAAAGGAGCGTGAATATGTTGCGAAACTTGCCAAAGAACGCAAAAGAAGCCCTACATACTCGAAATTGCGATAGCACCGAAAAAGCCTTCACGGCCCCGTAGCATGCAATAGCCGCTTTCAGCCGGCAAAAACTTGCTGTCCTAATCCACCGGCGAGTGGGAATTTCCCCACCCGCCGGTGTTCTCGTATGCACCCGCTTTCGCCCTAATCCCGCATCAACATTCCCCGCAACTCTTTCTCCATATCACGATACGGCTCCCCACTTACGTCTATGGTAACCAGCTTGATCGTGCCACCCCTAAAAGGGAAGGGGCTTTCATAATCATCCGAAACCGGTTGTCCTATATCTCGACCAACCGCCAAACCCGAACCCAACCCGAACTTCCCCGGTTGAGTAATGATAGCACTCTCGACCGCCTGCTTGTCGTTGATATAGAGTGCCGCCATACCCTTGGGACTCGGACCCTCCCGCCCCTCCAGTCTGAATCGGACACCTAGTATACAGTCACCCGCGGGAAGGGGCTCATCGGCGACCAGTTTCTGCAACTTCTCACCGAGCCAGTTGTACACGTAGCAGAGTTTCAAGTCCTTGTTTATGTAAAGGGCATGTCCCCCGAACCGTCCTCCATGTGAAAAGAGAATTCCTCGCGGCTCGGGAGAATCGATGGTTACTCGGGCAGCGATGTTGTACGATCGGCCGCGAACGTTGACGGCCACCGCTTCGGGCACCGCCGTTGTGTCGGGATAATACACGTAGCGATCGCGGGGCTTCGTTGGCTGAGGACGTTCGGTGCTAAAAATCTCGACCGGCGTGCGGTCGTCGATCGGAAAACCGTTATAGCGTCCCGCCTGCGCGAACCAAACACTTTTCATAAGTTCGAGCTGCTCAGGGTACTGTTGCGCTACATTGCACAACTGGTTACGGTCGGTGTCAAGATGATAAAGCTCCCATTCGTCCTTCTCAAAATGCCCCCATCCGCTGATTGCCGGATGTCGGGTGTTTGCATGCCACCCCTTGTACCAGACCCCGCGTGTGCCAAGCATGGAGTAGAACTGCGCCTGCTTGGCCGTGGGCGCATTGCCGTCCTCGAGCGCATTGCGAAAGCTTATGCCCTCTATCGGACTCTGCGCGTACCCTTTCACCGTGTCCGGCGGTTCGATACCGAGGTAGTCATAGAGCGTGGGAACAATGTCCGTCGCATGGGTATACTGCGGGTGGATCTCACCGCGGGCTTGTATACCCTTGGGCCAGGCGATGACGCATGGATCGGCCGTCCCGCCCTCGTAGCCACTGTAGCGCTTCCACATCTTGAACGGTGTATTGAATGCCATGGCCCATCCGGTGCAGTAATGATTGTAGGTCTTCTCACTACCCAGCACCTCCAAATACTTCATGTTCTCTTCGATGCTGTCGGTGATTCCGTTGAAAAACTTGTTCTCGTTAACCGAGCCGTTGGGTCCGCCCTCGCCGCTTGATCCATTGTCGGAGACCACCACTACGATCGTGTTGTCGAGCTGGTTGGACTGCTCCAGGTAGTCGAGAAGACGGCCGATCTGGTGGTCGGTGTAGCTTACGAAGCCGGCGTAAACTTCCGCCATCCGGGCGAAGAGCCTTTTCTCGTCCTCTGAGAGCGAATCCCACGGCCGAACCGTATCGAGTTCCGGCCACGATTGCCCGCCGGGCCCCGTAACATCGGTATTTGGATTAAGATCCGGCAAAGCGAGTGTTGACGGGACGAGTCCCATCTCCTTTTGCCGGCCGAGTATGGTTTCCCGCATCTTCTCGTAGCCCATGTCGAACCGGCCTTTATAGCGGTCGGCCCATTCTTTAGGCACTTGATGCGGAGCATGGCCGGCGCCAGGACAGTAGTAGAGCATCCACGGCTTTCCGGGAGCGATCGTATTAGTATCACGCACAAAACGTATAGCCTGATCGGCCAAATCCTTGCTGAGGTGATAGCCGTCCGCGGGCGAGCAGGGAGGCTCCTGGGTATGGTTGTCGGCAACCAAATCCGGATACCATTGGTCGGTCTCACCTCCCAGGAAACCATAAAAGCGATCGAACCCGCGACCAAGGGGCCAAAGACGCTTTGAGGCGGTGGCATTCGTCTCTTCTTCCGGCGTTAAGTGCCATTTGCCGATGGCGCAGGTGCTCCACCCCCGCTCGGCCAGCACTTCAGAGATAAGGGCGTTCTCCGGCGGAATACGTCCGCTATGGCCCGGGAAACCAGAGGAGATCTCGGTTATGCCCGCCATTCCATTACTGGTTGCGTTGCGGCCGGTGAGTAAGCAGGAGCGAGTCGGTGAGCAAAGGGCGGTTGTGTGAAATTGGGTCAAACGGACACCACTGTCGGCGATACGTTTCATGGCAGGTACCTCAATCGGCCCACCATAGAAATCGAAAGCCCCGAAACCCACGTCGTCCCAGACAATATAAAGAATATTCGGTGAACCATCCGGAGCTTTCGCCGCCTCGTACGGCGACCAATCCGGTTTGGAATTGCGAATGTCCAGATCGATGGTACCCTTGAACCGTGTGCTCATGATCGAACTCCTTTCACGGCAACGCTAAGCGCCGTTTGCTGGGAATGGTAAATGGTAATTCTACATATCCATCGAAAGACGCCGGACCGGCGCGAAAAACATGCAACCGACGAATTGTATATGTGGTTTTCGAAGGAAGAGTGATGAGACGCGCACCCGCACCGGCTTTCGTATGGAGAATCCGTCGAGCCTGCAATATGTATCCACCTCGTGCTTAACAAGATCGGTGCCGGTTGACCCAGTTTCGAGCTTAGCTAAAGTCCCGGTGGGGCAATCGTCGCACTCGTACACGACGGGCGGAGCCGATTGTCAATTGCGGGATTCCGCTTTTGCGATAGTGGCATATTCACGGCCGTTCACGGCGCTGCCGGTGAGATGACGAGAACACCGGCCGCCTTTCGCATTATAAGAAACGGAAGAGACGTTGTTGGGGAGGCTTACGAATCACTAAGTACACCGGTGCCGCCTCCGGTCAATGCCGTGGACTGGGCCGAAAACCTCCCCCGAAAGACTTCACCGCATTGCTCATTATCGCGACCGTCATACCGTTAAGCAGAATTTCGATTCCCACAAGAATGCCTAGTATGGAGAAGTTCTCCACCGGCAGGGCCACCAAGATGAGAATTCCCAATAAAAGAGAAATCATGCCGAGTACAAGCTGCGCTTGTGAAATTTTCCGTCGTCCCGTCAGTGGTGCAAGCAGCTTCTCTCCCCCCCCGACAATAAAAAGACCGGCAAGCGCCAAGGCCAGGACCGATGCCCCAATCGACGGCCGGACAAGTACGACGACACCCAAGATCAGGCTGAGGGCGCCGACAACCAACGGGCCTCTCGGTTTCGTTCCTTCAACCCTTATGGCACGAAAAAGATCCAGCGCCCCACGCACGACAAGCACGCTTCCGACTATAATGACGGTTAATTCCGCGGCGAATCCGGCTATCAGGATGACACCGATCCCGATGACTACCTGCGTGACGCCGATGGTGGTACCGCGTGATGCATTTTCCGGCGTTGAGGATTTTTCTTTGGCCATAGTACTCACCTTTACCTTGCCGATTTGTTATCCATCTATGCATGAGCGCATGGTCGGCGTCCACTCACGCCAATCCCACGCCGGGGTAGACCGGAAATAAACAAGCATTCCCGCTTCCTCATCCGGCCGACTACCTCTTCACGGTATCCCCGTTTGAACCGCACGGTCTTCGTTACGGCCCCTTGACGCTTCCGCACACCTCCGCCAAGCATCCACTACCAAACATCGCAACCGATATGCCATTTTTTTTCGATACCTATCCTCCTCACACCGCCGCTGAAACGTCACGAAGCATTACCCGAGAGCCTTCGCGAG
>WJJU01000666.1 GCA_014729595.1 Chitinivibrionales bacterium | reverse complement strand
GGTCGATACTTCCCGCCTCAGCCGCCGAAAGCCATAAAGGTTCGCGCCGCTACGAAAATGGTTTCCATACACTTCCGAACAACAGCGATTGTCCCGAAGCTATCGCATCCGTAAAAAGTCCTTGCGGTGTTGCGATTGACCTTGGTACAACTTCAATAAGCTTTATCGTTTACTCCTTCAAGGATGGGCGCCGATTGACCGGCAGATTCGGCATGAACCCTCAGTTGGAACTGGGTTCCGATATTTTTACCAGACTATCAAACGCAAATGAAAGTCCCGAAAAGGCCGGGAAAGCCGGTAATTTGCTGGTCAACGCGATCGGTTCCGCTCTCTATGATATCGCAAAGTACGACGGGATCGACCCCGAGCGTATAGTCTCGATCACCATAGTCGGGAACACCGGCATAATCTCCCTGCTGACCCAAGACAAGTACCGAATGCTTCTGGACCCCGAGAGCTGGATGAAGCCGATACGAAGCGTTGCGCATAATGTCTCAAGCTGGAAACAAGCGTGGGGAATACATAAGCATGCCGACATACACATCGTCCCCTCGATCGCCGGGTTTGTTGGAGCCGACATTTTGGCCGGCGTATATTCACTCGGCATAATAGAGTGTCCCCGGAATTCATTGCTCATTGATTTTGGAACGAACTCCGAAATCGCCCTGTGGAACGGCGAGAATCTGTTTGTAACATCCGCATCGGGCGGACCGGCCTTCGAAGGTGCGGGAATCGGGTGCGGAATGCCGGCCGAGTTGGGCGCCATTTGCAAAGCGGTACTTACTCCGAAAAACGAAATCGTCTGCTCTACCGTCGGCGATGCGGACGCCAAGGGGATATGCGGATCCGGTCTCATTGACATTATCGCGATTATGCGGAATAACGGGACATTGTCCGAATCAGGCAATTTCATCCATGAGGGAATGGTAAGCTATGACCTGCAACACGGAGCGAAACGCCTGCGTATCACCAAACGGGATATCGACGTTATCCAGCGGGCCAAAGCCGCCGTCGGGGCCGGCATCCGCATTCTTTTGGATGCGGCAAGGATGCAAGTGAACCGACTGGAAAAAGTCTATATAGCCGGTGCTTTCGGATCTTTTTTGAATATTGAGAACGGGAAGGCGATAGGGCTCATACCGCCGTTGGAAAACGGAAAATTCGAACTGTGTGGCAATACCGCGCTCGCCGGTTGTGAAGAAATCATGATTTCCGGTGGTGCGGAATCGGCACTCAACCGAATCCTCGAAAAAAGCAAAATTCTCAACATGTCGGGTTGCGAAGATTTTGAGGACTATTTTCTCGACAATCTTTATCTAAAACAAATGTAAGAGCCGAATCTCAAAAAACGGCCACAAGACTTCGGAGGATGCCGCATGGCACAATCAACCGCCTTCATTTCAACAGCGCAATACCTTGCCAACCTGACTCCGAATCAGGATACACACTACGAAATACTCCGTATTGTTAAAAATGCTTACAATTGCCGGTTTATCTGCTTCGGGCACCTCGATGAAAGCGGTGAAATCGCTCTGGCCGAAAACCGTATCGTCGCACACAAAATTTTCCATGCGGTGGCGGCATCCGATGAAATCAAAGAGATGGCGCGGGAAGTAATCGACAGCGAGTTTTTAGCCAACGATGAAGTGGAACTCTCTGAAACGTACACCGTCATTATCTTGCCGATTAAAAAAGCGGACGGCGTCAACTCGGTTCTCGTCATCGGTCACGAGGAAGGATTCGAGGTCGACAATGACATGCTGAACGAGTATCTGGGTATCGCAAGCCTTGCCGGCACCATGATGAACCGTTTGAAACTCGAACTGGAGCAGGTCCATGCGCTCGAACGAGAACGACGCTTAACACGCGAACTCGACGATCTCAATCGCAATCTTGAAAAAAGAGTCGAGGACCGTACAAGAGAAATTCTCTTGGAAAAGGAGAAGACAGACAGAATACTTCAGACCATCACCGACGGACTCATTACCTTCAACAACAGCCACAAAATCGGTCCCGCATATTCCCGAGTAACCGAAGACATTCTGATGCGACGGCAAATACGAGAACAGGACTTTTTGGACGTATTGGGCGGCATGCTTCATGACAGTCACATTGATTCCGCAAAAACGTTCATAGAACTGCTGTTCGAGCGTCATGACCTTTCCGAAGAACTTCTTCTGGACGTGAACCCCCTAAAAGAGGTCGAGGCGAAGATTGGTTCCACCGGCGGCGACCAAGACGAGATTACAAAATACCTTCAATTCAAATTTAATCGAATCTACGAGAATGACCAAATCGTAGAGGTCATGGCTAAGATCTCGGATGTCACCGAGCAGACTATTCTAAACAGGAAATTAGAGGAGCAACAAAAGAAAGCAGAAAAAGAGCGAGAACTGTTTTTCGCCATTTTCCGCATTTCACCCCCGCTATTAAACGAGTTTCTCGAGGAAGCCGAAGGTGAATTAGCCACAATCTCCCGGTTGATTGAAACTCACCGCGAGTGTGGAGGGGATTTCAGAGAACGTATCGATGCCGTCTACCGGGCCATGCATACGCTCAAGGGGCATGCTTCGCTTATCGAACTATCGGTTATCGCCCAACAAGCGCATGTTTTCGAAGACCGGATTCGCGCCATAAAGGATCAGGGTGAATTTGACGACGAAACGCTGCAGTCCATTATCGATATGACGGAAGATATTCACGGCTTGCTGAATCAATCTCGCGACATTGTAAAACGGTTGGCTGATTTTAGAGAATCCCACTGCGGAGAGACTATTGATGCGAACGTTCTGCTGCTCAACACCGTAAAAAAAACCGTCGACAAGCTCTGCAAGCAAGAAGGTAAAGAGGTCGCGATAGACTCTTCCGGTTTTGACACCCGCAAAATCCCCAAAACGCACAACAAAGTTATCAAAGACGTATTGATACAGCTTATCAGAAACTCAATAATTCATGGAATCGAGAGTACGGAGAAGCGCAAGGAACTCGGGAAAGAGCCCCGCGGTCTCATACGTTTGACATCAAACAACAAGTGCCGTGAAGGTGAGATCTATACGATAACGCTGGAAGACGACGGCCAAGGTTTGGATCTTCGGAAACTCAAAGAAAAAGCGATCGAATCCGGGGAATTCTCCGAAGAGCAGGTTGAGAGATGGGACAGAGATCAACTTGCCGACGTTATCTTTCTACCGGGCGTATCGACCGCCGAAAACATAACGATGAATGCCGGACGCGGAGTCGGCATGGACATTATTCGGCATAACCTTATCAAGAATAACGGCGCCATCGACATTAGCTTCGAGGAAGGTAAGTTCTGTCGATTCGATGTAGCCATTCGCGTGGGTACCGCTCCCGATTGCTCCGGCGAAAGAATTACCGCGGGCGAAGAGTGTATCGAGCAAAACTGATAAGAAAATAAAGCATCGGCGGTTGGCGTGATAAAAGCATTCTCACATTCCTTGTCCCCTACGAGCACGATGGTCACTTACTCGACCGACGTAGATGAGTTGCGCCTGGGTTTTAACGATTACCTTCGTTACCTTGACTATGCCGGCCGTACACCATGCGAAAATGTGAAGCGCGAAATAGATGAAGTGCTTTCCCTGCAAAGGATTATGACCGACAATATCACCGGCTACCGTATTCTTCACCGAGCCGATTTTACCATCGAAAAACAGGCCGTAAAGATAGGTGCCACCAGTTTGAACATTGGCGAAAAAATCGTTTCCGCCGTAAACGACTGCGAATACATGGCACTATTCGCTCTGTCCGCGGGCCGTAAGATTTGCCAAAAAATTGACACCGTTTCCGACGACATTGTAAAAAGTTACATGGTAAGCTCCCTTGGCTCAATGGCGACCGACAGACTCGTAGAGATCTTGAAATCACGAATCGACCGTGAGATTAAAGAGCACAACACCCTAAGAACCGGGCCCCACTTTGGGCCGGGCCTGTGTGGCTGGGATCTCAATGACCTCTTCGGGTTTTTCACGCTTTTCCCTCCCGATTTTTGCGATATCCAGTTAACCTCGGCCGCGGCAATGATCCCCATCAAGTCGTTCTGCGGCATTATTGCAATCGGAACGAACTTTAAACGAGACGCGTCTTCGTGTGCCTACTGTGACTTGAAACGCTGTTTTAAAAGGCGGTGACCGACAATCCGGCCGTGTCCGAATCTGCACGAAGGTCGACCCGATAACGATTTTATTACTCCGGTAACGAAGATTCACCATGCAGATGCACGGCACCAATGAGCGCAAATAAGATCGTTGTCTACACGGCCATATTCGGCAACTACGAGGATTTAATTCCACAACCGGAAATCCCCGGTGTCGATTATGTTTGTTTTTCAGATACACCGCGCGTATCGCGGCGTTGGCAAATCCGTATGGTTAATCCCCCGTGCAACGACCCGACGCGGTGTGCACGGCAATACAAGGTTCTTCCTCACCGCCGGCTCGGCGATTACACGATCAGTATCTGGATCGACGGTAATTACCTGATTGTCGGCGATATTAAAGCGCTTATCGCAAACGCGCTCAGCCACAACAACATGGCCGTTTTCGACCACAATCAAACGCGTTTAGACCGGCGCAACTGCGTATACGAAGAATACGAGGCGATTATTCGCTCCAACAAGACCGGCGGAACGTATAAGGATGATCCTTGCACGATGAAGCGCCAAATCACCCGCTATACCCGCGAAGGGTATCCGCGGCAAAATGGTCTTATATTCAGTGCGGTACTGCTTAGACGACACAACGCTCCCGACGTACGGCGTACTATGGAGACGTGGTGGCGAGAGATCGAAACCGGATCACGCCGTGACCAGCTAAGTTTCGATTACGCGGCTTGGAAAGAAAAACTTGCCTTTACGGTGATCGACGGGGACTTGCGGAATAACCGATGGTTCTACCAGATCGGCATCCACCGAAAGAGCTATCGAGGCAAACTATTCAGATATGCGCTCAAGAAGCGCCTGGGGCTGATTCGGCACGGATAACTTTGAAGGATATCATGGTCGGAATCCGAGGCGGATGGTAAAAACGGGTCGTTTTCGCTCCCCGGAGCGAATCATTGCTTGTTACAAACACTCCTTCACATACTCGTATGCATTACGAAAAAACAACAGCCCATCCCCCTCTTCCGGAAGATCTTCACGAGTCCAGCGGGGGTGATTGGTGCGGTGAAGAAACGCTTCGGGGTGGGGCATGAGCCCAAAGACGCGCCCAGTCGGGTCACAGAGGCCGGCGACACCATGCTGAGAGCCGTTGGGGTTGTCGGGATAGCTTATCGTCGGATTGCCGCTGAGCGGATCGACGTAGCTAAGTACTACCTGCTGATTGTCTCTGAGCTTTTTGAGATTGTCTTTATCCGCGCAAACAAATTTTCCTTCACCGTGACGAACGGGTAAATACGTCCGTTCCATCCCTTTGGTGAAAATGCAGGGCGACGCCGTATTCACTTTCAGATAGGTCCAACGATCCTCGAACTTCCCCGAATCGTTGTGCGTGAGCGTGGCCTGCTGCGTCATGTAGGCACCTTCAAGCGCGGGAAGTATCCCAAGTTTTATGGCCAATTGAAAGCCGTTGCATATACCCAGGACGAGCTTCCCCTCCCGAACGAAAGACATAAGTTGCTCGACAATCGGAAGACCGCTTTGCGGATCGCGACATCTAAGAAGGCGATTGGCCTGAGCCTTGGCCGACCCAAGATCATCGCCGTCAAGGAACCCCCCGGGCAAGACAAGTAGATCGTACCCGTCGAGCCTTCTTTCCCCCGCGAGCAGTTCCCAAATGGAAACAATATCGACACATTCAAAGCCGGCCAGCCGGCATGCGTGTGCGGTTTCAATTTCGCAGTTGACGCCGTTGCCG